>NZ_BAAGUZ010000032.1:0-62196 GCF_054781135.1 Paralcaligenes ginsengisoli | reverse complement strand
CGACCGCTGGACGTGCCGGACTACACAGCACCGCCCACCCTGCGGCGTCTTTATAGAATAGAAATAACCGCCGCCCACACAGAAACACAGCAACGCACAGCCCAAAGCCATCGCTCAAACCGGTACAGGCAGCTCAAATTCACACCTCAAGCCTAAAAACAGCCCAAAACAAAAGTCACTGAAACGCGTCCAGCCCCATAAACGCTAGAACCGAAAACGCCCCAATGGGCCAGCTCAGTTTTCTCGCTCACCTTACGGGTTTCCACTTATTGTTATATTGTCGACAATAGGTAAATCTTACGTTATTCAATATAGGCCGCGGCCGAGGAGACGCTATGGAACAGCAGAAATCCGGATTTCTTTCTGGCCCGGAGGTATGGAGCGGCGCCAGTTTGCGCGGCAGCGAACAATGGATCAGCCACCTGAGCCCCGCCGAAATTGATGAAATCGATGCAGCTGTAAAGCACGTGAAAACCATGGGTGTGGAACTGACAAGCCTCACGCGCGACGATTTCCCCATGCCTTTGATGGCGCGCCGCCTCGACGCGGTGCGCAACGACCTCGAGGGCGGCAGGGGGTTCGCCCTGTTGCGCGGCTTGCCCGTCGAGCACTACTCGCTGGAAGACAGCCGTATTCTTTTCTGGGGCTTGTCGGTTCATCTTGGAGAGCCTCAAGAACAGGATCGTGCGGGCAATCGCTTGCACAGCGTGACCAACACAGGGCTGCGAGTCGAAAAGAATAATTCGGTCCGAAGCTATCAAACAGACGATGAGCTGACCTTTCACAACGATGGCGGGGATGCCTTCATGCTGCTCTGCCTGAGGCCGGCAAAATCAGGGGGGATAAGCAAACTGGTGAGCGTCGCCCATTTATACAATGAAGTGCTACGTCGCCGTCCCGATCTCATTGAGGTACTGCAGCAGCCCTTCCATTTCGATACGCGTGGCCAGCATCGCGGCGGCCTGAAGGTCCAGTCCGTGCCCATTTTCAATTTCTTCGCGGGGCGGCTCAGCATTCTTTATAAGAGGCGTTATTTGCGCACGGCCCAGGAATTTCCCGAGGTTCCGCGCCTGACTCCGGCGCAGCAGGACTCCATCGATCTGATTGAATCTCTCTGTATCGATCCCGAGGTGCAGCTATCGTTCTACATGCAGGCCGGCGATATCCAGTTGGCCAGCAACTACGCGGTGCTGCATGCGCGCGCCAAATACCAGGATGACGACGATCCCGCGCGGCGCCGCCATCTCCTGCGGGCCTGGCTCACACTGCCCAACGGACGCCCGCTGCCGCCTGTTTTCGCACAGACGCGCGAATTCAGCACCTCGTATGCCAGACGGCACGGCGAACCCGCTGATGCCCATGCCTGAATTAACCGCCCGATGCCGTTGAAATCGATCTATCCCGGGTTCGATGGCAACGGCGTCTCATTACCATGAATTCATCGTCCGTGTATAGGGCGAATGAAAGGGGAGATGCTTCAATGATTCAGAGACTGATTGCAGCCATCGGCTTGGCCGCCTGTATGGCATTGGCCCACGGAGCAAGCGTGTATCCCGACCGGCCGATTCGCTTGATCGTGCCCTATACGCCTGGCGGCAACACCGATCTGCTGGGCCGCATGATTGCGCAGAGGCTCGGCGAATCCACCGGCCAGACGGTAGTGGTGGAGAATCGCCCGGGGGCCGCAGGCACCATTGGAGTCGACGCGGTTGCAAAAGCCAAGCCTGATGGCTACACGATGGTGCTCGCCAGCTTTGGCAATATCCTTACCGCGGCCGCCTGGTACAAAACCCTGCCGTACGATCCGGTAGCCGACCTGGCACCCGTCGCCCTGCTCGCGACGCCGCAGACTGTCCTGGTGGCCAACCCCAAGTTGCCTTTCAATGATGTGAAAGGCCTGATCGCCTATGCCAAGGCGAATCCCGGCAAGCTGAACTATGGATCTTCAGGCAGCGGGTCGTCAAACCATCTGTTCGGAGCATTGTTCGCGTCGATGGCCCATATCGACATGACGCACGTGCCATACAAAGGCAGTGGGCCCGCGATCAATGATGTCATGGCGGGTACGATTCAGCTGTCGTTTGCGCCATTTCCATTAGTCATTGGGCAGATCGCTACGGGCAGGCTCAAGGCACTTGCGGTGACGGGCGCCACGCGCCATCCCCTGTTGCCGCATACGCCGACCGTGGCCGAAGCGGGAGTGCCTGGCTACGAGGCGCTGGGTTGGTTCGCCTTGATGGTGCCGGCCGGCACTCCCAAGCCGCTCATCGACCGGCTCAATGTCGAGGTCAATCGCATTCTCAAATTACCTGAAGTCAAGGCCAGCCTGGCGCAGGAAGGGGCCGAGCCAGTTGGCGGTACGCCCGAAGCAGCGCGCCGTTCAATCACCGAAGGGGTGAAGAAATGGGGCGGCCTGGTCAATAAACTGGGAATCACGCCTTAACGCGCCATGATGTCAGATGAGCTTTCCATCCCTGCAGTGTCTTTTGCGAGAAGTATGAACCCGCCCCTTGCCGCCGGCCCAGACCATCTTGTCATTCGCCGTATCGAAGCGATTCCCTATGTGATTCCTTTGGCGAGGCCCATTGCCTGGGCCCGTGGAATGATGACGGACGTCGACAATGTGCTGGTACGCGTCACGTTGTCGGATGGCACCCAGGGCATTGCCGATGCGCCGTCGCGGCCGACCATACTGGGCGACACGCAGAAATCGATTGTGGCCATCATCGACGACCACTTCACGCCACGGTTGATAGGGATCGACGCTTTCGATCTCGATGCGATATGGAACATACTTGGGAGCTTCGGCGGCAATCAGGTCGCGAAAGCGGCGATCGACATGGCGGTTCACGACGCGCAGGCGAAGAGTCTGGGTATAAGCTGCGCCCGATTGCTTGGCGCCATTCACCGGCCGCTGCCGGTCAGTTGGCGCCTGCGCATGGCGTCTGAAACGGACATGCTGCGCGATGCCGATGAAATGATGGGCAAATACGGTTTTCGCGCATTGAAGGTGAAGGGTTCCCACGAATACCGGAACGATATCGCCTTCCTGCGCAAGCTGCGCCGGCTGTGTGGCGATACCGTTTCTATCTCGATAGACTTCAATCAGTCCTTGACCGCGCACATGCTGCTCCGGGCGTTGCCTGCCCTGGAAGAGATCGACATAGCGCTGATCGAAGAACCGCTGGCAGCCAGGGATGCCGCGGGCAAGAGCCTGTGCGCCGGGCGTACGAGTATTCCGATCAGCGGCGACGACAGCTGCTTCAGCCCGGACGATGTGTTGCATGAGCTCAAGCTTGGCGCCATTCGCGCGGTAGTTCTCAAGGTTGCCCGCAATGGCTATCGGCAGGCGCGCGACATCGTCGCGCTGTGCAGGGGCTTTCACCTTCCGCTGCATAGCGGCAGCCAGGGCGATATGCACATCACGGCCTGTGCGGCGGCGCAATTCGCATGTTCTTATCCTTCAGAGCACGAACATGAATTCAGTACGTTTCTGGATGCTTGCGACCACATTTGCGATCGCGACCTCGTTATCAGCGAAGGGTGCCTGACACTGCCCGATGGTCCGGGCATCGGCTTGATCGTCGATGAAGCCAAGCTGGCAATTTATCGGATCGATCGCTGATGTTATTGTGCATTGCCCCTTTCAACTCTTTTACCTCCGGATCATGACGTCACATTCCGCTTCTTCCTCTTTGCCACACGAGCGAGTGCAGCCCCAGTCCCTGGTCGATCAGATCGCCTCGCGCTTGGCCAATGATATTGTGACGGGCGTCTACAGCCCCGGCGAACGCCTCAAGGAACAGGAAATCGCGCTGCGTTTTGGCACCAGCCGGGCGCCACTTAGAGAAGCATTCCGGGTACTTGAGCGCGAAGGCCTGATTGAAATTTTTCCATGGCGCGGCGTATGCGTGATCCGGCACTCTTTGGAAGAGATCCGCGAATTGTTCGAGATTCGCGCCGATCTGTTGGCTATCTGTGTGCAGAGGATCACTGAAGACGGCTCGCCCGAGAAGATTGCGGCGGTGAGCGAGGAAATCGGCAAGCTGATTGAACTGACCGAGGCGGGGAGGGACGAGCGTGCCTACAAGCAGCAGACGGCGACCATCAGCACATTGACATCGAGTTTGGCGGGCAACCGGTATTTGCACGCGATGGTGACGGACTTTCGGCAGAAGCTGCTTTGGTACTACTGCTTCCTGGGCCAGTCGACCGTCGAACGTCGACGCGAGTCGAATCGACTATGGCAGGCGATGCTGGAGGCCATGCAGCGTGGCGATGCCTGGGCGGCAGCGAAGGCCGCCAGGCAGGTCACGCTGTCCACTGCGCAGTTCGCACTGCAGATTGCCGAGGCCGCCGAAAAACTTAAAGAAACCTAGCCGGCATCTGCTTTCACGAAAGAGTTATGGGCTTGCAATCCACAGACCGGCCTGGTCTGGACAGAACGAGGAGACAAACATGAAAATATCGAGTGCATTTGTGTTTTCAGCGGCATGCCTGGTGGTCGGTTCGGCAAACGCCGCCGATTGGCCTCGCCAGCCGATTCATATCGTGGTGCCATATCCGGCCGGTGGCGCGGTCGATATCATCATGCGTACGGTGGGCGCGAGCATCTCGAAGACATTGGCCCAGCCTGTGGTGGTGGAAAATCGCCCGGGAGCCAGTTCGAATATCGGGGCGGCAGTGGTGGCACGGGCGGCGCCTGATGGCTACACAGTGCTTGCGACCAGCCAATGGCTGACGCTTAATCCGCTCGTCGAAAAAAACCTGAGCTGGCGTGAAGAAGATCTGGCGCCGGTGGCACGACTCGCAAAATCGCCAAACTATCTGGTGACGGCATTCGATTCTCCGGCCAAGACCCTCCAGAGCTATGTGCAAATGGCGCATGAGAAACCGGGCATGTTCTATGGCAGCACGGGAGTTGGATCGACCCAGGAATTGGTCATGAGCCTGCTGACTTCCGCGACTGGAATCAGCCTGACGCCGATTCTGTACAAAGGGGCGCCGCCGATCCTCATCGATCTGATCAGTAACCGTCTGTCCATTGCCGCGGTAGCGGCGACCAACGTGGCGTCCCATACTCAGAGCAAGCAGTTGCGGCTGCTCGCCAGCAGCAGTGATATACGCTCACCCAAGCATCCAGAGGTGCCCACGCTGATGGAAATGGGCTATTCGAAGGTCGATGTTTCGTCATGGTACGGCTTGCAGGTGCCACGGAAGACTCCACCGGCAATCATTGCAAGACTCGAGCAAAGTGTGCGCGAGGCCATGTCCGATCCTACTGTCATCCATCATTTGACACAGTTGGACTCTCGGCCGGCCTACCTGGGCGCCAAGGACTTTGCTTCCTTTCTCGCCCAGGAACACACGCGCTGGGCACCCGTGGTCCAGAGTCCGACAGGTAAACAATAAGGTTGATCAAATATGGGAAACATTGAATCGATGTCTCAGGATGTCATTGCCATTGCGCGAGCGGGTGGCCCGGAGGTATTGACCATGGCGCGGCGCGACCGGCCGCAACCGGCCTCCGGCCAGGTATTGATTCGCGTGCATTCCGCTGGCATCAACCGGCATGACTGCGGCCAGCGTTCAAGGGGGCCCAATACGCATGAGTCGGACATCCCGGGTCTGGAGGTATCAGGCCATATCGAATCGGTGGGTGGCGACGTCCGCGGTATTGAAGTTGGCTCACCGGTTTGCGCCTTGGTCGACGGCGGCGGGTATGCCCAATATGCGATCGCCGATGCGGCCAATGTATTCCCGGTTCCCGCCCATCTATCCTTGCGCGAAGCGGCCAGCGTGCCCGAGGCGGCCTTCACTTCCTGGTACAACTTCTTTTCGGTTGGCGCGATGCAGCCGGGTGAAACCGCGTTGATTCATGGCGGGACCAGCGGTGTGGGAGTGTTTGCGATCCAGTTGCTGCGAGCTCTGGGGCACGCGGTCTACACGACTTGCGGCAGCGATGAGAAAGTGGCGTTTGCCCGTTCGCTGGGCGCGAACGATGCGTTCAACTATCGGACGGATGACTTCGCGAAACGCATGGCCGAAGCGGGTATCGGGGTCGACGTGGTACTCGATATGTCGGGCGGGCGTTACATCGATCAAAACTTGGCGGTGCTGGCGTACGGCGGCAGGATCGTTCATTTGTCACAGGGCCCGGGCGGCCCTCTTCCGGTGCCTCTGCGAGCAGTGATGCAGAAGGAGGCGCGCATTACGGGGTCGTTGATGCGGCCGCTGGCGCCGGCCAGAAAGAGAAAGGTCGCTGAGGCGCTCAAGGAGCACGTCTGGCCCTTGCTGGGTGAGGCCATCCGACCGGTGATCAGTGAGGTCTACCCGCTTGCCGAGGCGCATAGCGCGCATCGCCGCCTGGAGCAAGGCGACAATATCGGCAAATTGCTGCTTGCTGTCGAATCCATTGCGCAGTGAGGTACAGCAGGAGCGGGCCTTTGTGCCCGCTCTTGGCCAATTCAATGGCCACTGGCGTCTCGGGCGCCCACAAAGGGGCGCCCCCTAGAGATCGGAGAGTCTGCTATTTTGACTCGCGGTGATAGCGCTGCACGCGTTCTACCTCGGCCTTGGATCCAAGGATCACGCCTATGCGCTGATGCAGGGCTGACGGTTTGGCCTCCAGAATGCGCTCGGCGCCGTCGATGGCGGCACCGCCCGCCTGTTCGATGATAAAGCTCATGGGATTGGCTTCGTACATTAGCCTGAGTTTGCCGGCCTTGCCCGACGGGCGCTGGTCGCGCGGGTACATGAATATGCCGCCGCGGGTCAGGATGCGATGCACGTCGGCCACCATCGAGGCGATCCAGCGCATGTTGTAGTCTTTGCCCAGAGGGCCGTCTTTTCCAGCCAGGCAATCGTCGATATAGCGTTTTACCGGAGCTTCCCAATGACGCATATTGGACATATTGATGGCAAATTCGGAAGTTTGCTCGGGGATGGTGATGCTTTCGCTGGTCAGTACCCATGAGCCCATTTCGCGATCCAGGGTAAAGCCGACGACACCCGTGCCGACGGTCAGCACCAGCGAACTTTGGGGGCCGTATACGGCATAGCCTGCGGCAACCTGTTCAGTGCCGGCCTGCAAGAAATCTTCTTCGTCGACCTCGCGTCCGGAAGCATGATGGGGCGCGCGCAATACCGAAAAAATAGTGCCGATCGATACATTGACGTCGATATTCGAAGAGCCATCCAGGGGATCGAACAGCAGAAGGTATTCGCCTTTGGGATAACGATTAGGAATCCGGTGGATGGTTTCCATTTCTTCGGAAGCCATGGCGGCAAGGTGCCCGCCCCATTCATTGGCTTCCAGCAGGATTTCGTTCGATAGCACATCGAGCTTTTTCTGGACTTCACCTTGAACATTTTCGGTTTCCAGGCTGCCCAATACGCCGCCCAGCGCGCCTTTGCCCACGGCGTGTCCGATGGCCTTGCAGGCTCGGGCAACGGTTTCGATCAGCAGGCGCACTTCAGCCGAGACGGCCTGTTTTTTGCGTTGTTGTTCAACCAGGTATTGCGTTAGGGTTTTGCGTTTCAAGATGGGCTCCCGAGATTAGATTTTTAAGGCTTTGGATACGATTTCGCCAACATTGCTCGACAGGGTGGCTTGCCCTTGTATATGTTCGAGCGCCTGTTTGATTGCGCTGCGGCTGGCCGGAACGAAGCGGGCCCAGTTATCGAAAGCGCGTGCCAGGCGTGCCGCGATTTCAGGGTTGATCTGGTCCAGGGCAATGACCTGCTCGGCCCAGAAGGCGTAGCCTTCCGGGGTGTGAACACCTTGCAGATTATTCATGCAAAACTGGAAAATCAGCGAGCGGGCCCGGTTGGGGTTGCGCAAGGTAAAAGCCGGATGCAACATCAGGGCACGTATGGTGTCTACCGTGGTGCTTGGAGCCGCGGCCTGCAATGCAAACCAGCGATCCACAACCAGCGGTTCCTGTTGCCACTGTTCGTAAAAATGGCTCAGGGCCTGCGAACCCGCGGGGGTATCGGAAAAGTTGACCAGGGCCGACAGGCCCCCCATGCGGTCGGTCATGTTCTTGGCGTCGTAATATTGTTTGAGCGCCAGCGTTGCCGCCTGGGGGTGGGCACCTGCCATAAGATAGGACAACGAGAGGTTTTTCAAGGCCCTTCGGCCCGCCGACAACGCATCGGGGCGATAGTCGCCGGCTGGGGTGGTGGCCTGGTGATAGGCATTTAGCCATAATGGCCCCAAGGTGGAGCCCAGTACGCTGCGCAGCTCTGTCCGCGCGGTGGTTACCGCGGCTGGATCCATAGGTGTGGTTTTTTCCAGCAGGATTTTTTCGGCTGGCAAGGTCAATGCCCATGCGCGATAGGCGGGGGTCAGCTGTGGGTCTTCCAACAGGGCGCGCCAGGTTTCGATGAAGTCGGGATGCACGGTCAGCGGCTGTTTGGCCTGGCAGGCCTGGACCATTTCCAGCAGTTGGCGGCTTGCCAATTCCTGGCCGGCTTCCCAGCGCGCAAACGGATCGGTATCGTGCTGCGCGAGCAGGGCAAGCTCGGCATTTGAACGCTGGTATTCGACAATTACCGGCGCTGAAAAATTTCGCAGCAATGAAGGGATGGGCGCTTCAGGAAGCTTATCGAAAACCCAGGTTTGCTGTTCGGCGCACAATTCAAGCAGTATTGTGTCGTGCGTGTGGCCTTGATGATGGATGGGGAGCGGCTTGCCTGCCTGGTCGAGCAAGCCCAGCGCGAATGGAATGTGCAAAGGCGGCTTGACTTGCGGCGGAGTAAGAAGCTTTTCGATGCCTACCGGATCGCAGTGCTGGCTCAGGGTAATGGAGCAGGACTGCTTTTGCTGGTCGTAGTGGAGTTCTACTTTGACGCGCGGCGTACCGGCCTGCGAATACCAGCGTCGAAATATATCGAGGTTTTTGCCAGGGTTCTGCCGGACATAGACTGATTCCATGGCATTGACGAAATCGTCGCACGTAACGGCGGCCCCGTCATGGCGCCGAAAATATTCGTCCATCCCGGCCCTGAATCCGGCTTCGCCCAGCAGCGTGTGCTGCATGCGGATGACTTCAGCGCCTTTTTCGTACACGGTAGCCGTGTAGAAATTGCCGATTTCCTGATAGCTCTCGGGGCGTATGGGATGCGCCATGGGGCCGGCATCCTCGGGAAATTGGGCGACCCTGAGCGTGCTGACGTCGTCGATGCGGTTCACGGCGCGCGCGCTCCTGGCCTCGGCGGGAGCAAGGCCCTGGGACATCATGTCGGCCGAGAATTCCTGGTCGCGAAATACAGTCAACCCTTCTTTCAGGGAAAGCTGGAACCAGTCGCGGCAGGTGACGCGATTACCGGTCCAGTTATGGAAATATTCATGCCCGATGACGGATTCGATAGCCTGGTAGCTGCTGTCGGTGGCCGTGTCCGGGTCGGCCAGCACGTAGGCGGAATTGAAAATATTCAGGCCCTTGTTTTCCATGGCGCCCATATTGAAGTCGCGCGCGGCGACCACCATGAACCGGTCGAGGTCGAGTTCCAGGCCGAAGCGCTGCTCGTCCCATTTGACCGCATGGACCAGTGAGTTGAGCGCCCACTCGGTCTTGGAATGTGAATCGAGATCGCTGTAGACCTGCAGCAGGGCCTGGCGCCCGCTGCGTGTCTGGACGGTTTGCTCTCTGCAACTGAAATGGCCGGCCACCAGGGCAAACAGGTAGCACGGCTTGGGGTGGGGGTCTTCCCAGACGGCAGTGTGCCGGTTATCGGCAAGATCGCTGGTTTCCAGCAGGTTTCCGTTGGAAAGCAGCAGGGGATACAGGGTCTTATCGGCGCATAGCGTTACCCGATAGCGCGACATGACGTCGGGGCGGTCGGGGAACCATACTATGCTTCTGAACCCTTCGGCTTCGCATTGGGTAAACAGGCTATTGCCCGACAGATACAAGCCCATCAGCGTGGAGTTTTCGGCGGGCTTGCACAGACTTACCACATCGACGACAAAAACAGCCGTCGTCGGGAACAGGGTGAGCGATTTTTCGTCAAGGCGGTATTGGTCGGGACGTAGTGCCTGGCCGTCGATGGCCACCGACTCCATCTGTATGTTTTCCCCGTTCAGGACCAGGGGCAGATTGCTTTCCGTGGCGCGTTCCAGATGCAGGCGTGCGCTCACACGGGTCTGCTCGGCATCGAGATCGAAATGCAGTTCTACATTGGGCAGGCGGTATGGATAGGCCTGATAATCGAGGCGGGCAACAGTGGAAGCAATATTGGTATGCATGGCGCAGGCCTGAAAGTATTTTCAATACGCCGTATTGTAGTGTGTGCGGGAGCCGCTGTTTTGATGGGCGTGTGCAACCTTTTTCCGCGGTTCATTGTCTTATCGTATATAAATGGCATTATGCTGTTTTAATGATAGGCGGAGGGTTTTTCTTGCATGGCGGGACATGCATGATTTTCCAGAAGGCACAATGAGGTGAGTATTATGTTGCAGAAAATGACCGAGGGCTGGTTTGCCTCATGGCGACGCTGGGCGCTGCTGTCGTGCACGCTGTTGCTGGCGGGCTGCGCGTCGACCATATCGGCTCGAGTCACGTCGTACCAGCAATGGCCGGCCGGAGTTGCCGGGCAGACGTATCGTCTTGTGCCTGGCCCGACTCAAACCAATAATCTCGAGTTCGATACCTATGCCGATATGATTCGCGCAGCGATCGGCCCTACTGGCCTGGTCGAGGCCATTAAAAACCAGCCCGCCAGATTCGATGTGACCTTCACTTATGGAAATCCAGTTACCCAGACTTGGGTGCAACAATATGCCGACCCGCCTTTTTATAATGGATTCGGACCTGGTTGGGGTGGCTATTATGGCCCCTATAACCGAGGCTGGGGAGGCGGGGTGTATTTTGGCCCGTCCATTGTTAATGTGCCGGTGCAGGTTTACAAGAATTCCCTGACTGTTTCGATCAAGGATCGTCACAATCATGGCGCCGAAGTATATCGTTCCAGTGCTGTGAATTTCAGCGGAGGAGATAATCTTTTGCCTGTAATGCCTTATTTGGCGCGTGCTGTTTTTGACGGTTTCCCGGGGAATAATGGCCAGGTGCGTGAAATCAGGTATGAAAGAAATCCGCGATAAGCAGGTTTAATCAGGAAATCAGGAAGCTTTCACGCTTTTCGCCAGCGGCTTCGGCTGCGGAAATCCAGCGAGGCGCCTTGCCTCGGCCGGTCCAGGATTCGCCAGTTTGAGGATGGCGGTATTTGACAGGCACGGCGCGTTTGACGGCAGGCTTGGTTTCAGACTTGCGCACAGTGGCGGTTTTGCCCGGCCCTTTATTATAGGCTGTGGCGATTTCCTGCGGTGTAATGCCATATTCGCGCATTGAACGGATAATTGATGCAATAACAGGGTTGCGGCGTTTGGCTTGAAGGTCTTGAGCCTTTTTTTGCAGCTTGGCGATTTCTTTTTCGATTTTCAACTTGAGGGTAGAGTAAGTATCTTGTGCCATTGTGCATTCCTGATGAATATGTATGATTACCGTATTTAGGTCAAGAAAACCTGCCGTCTGATATTGTCTGCTTACAAATATCCATGGCCGCGTTATTGCCGATTGCCGTACATAATGAATTTGGGTGCTTGCTGCTGCACATATTGGCTGGCTGCAACTGGAGTTTTGGCGATTTCTTGCAGATGCCTGATTATCGGCGTTGTTAACGCAGGTATTGATGTTTGCGATTGAAATAATAACATCAACTTTTAATGTTTATCCATCGTTGCTGATTAATTTTCTGAATGGCCTGGAGTATTGCATACAAGCTTTGCTATTTTGAAAATCAGAAACTGATATATATTTTATGGCGATAGAAAATCATCATGACCGCAAAAAACTTTCGTGTCGCGGCTATTCAAACCGTTTCGACCACCGACCTGACCGAAAACTTGAAACAGGCCGCCGATTTGATTGGGCAGGCGGCGCGCGCGGGAGCCGAATTAATCACTTTGCCTGAGTATTTTTGTTTAATGGGCCGCCATGATCGCGATAAACTCGATCTGCGTGAAGCTTTGGGGCAAGGCCCCATACAGGATTTCCTCAAGGCGCAGGCCTTGCAGCATGGTATTTGGCTGGTTGGCGGCACGCTACCCCTGGAAAGCCCGGATAATCAACGCATTTATAATACCAGCCTGGTTTTCGATCCGACCGGCGCCCGCATCGGACGCTACGACAAAATCCATTTGTTCGGTTTCAGGAAGGGCGGCGAATCCTACGACGAATCTGTTTCGATTCGGCCCGGCGAAAATACCCCTCAATTATTCGACGCTCCCTGCGGCAAGGTCGGCCTGTCGATTTGTTACGATTTGCGTTTCCCCGAGCTTTATCGGGCCCTGGGCGAAGTCAGCCTGATTATTGTGCCCTCGGCATTTACCTACACCACCGGCTCCGCCCATTGGGAAATTCTGCTGCGTGCCCGCGCCATTGAAAATCAATGTTACGTCCTGGCGGCTGCACAAGGCGGCAAGCATGAAAATGGTCGCCGCACCTGGGGGCATTCTGTTCTAATTGACCCGTGGGGCGATATAGTCGACGAATGCCCCGAAGGGCTTGGTTTCGCAATAGGCGCCGTAGATCAACAACGCCTGGCCGATGTGCGTGAAGCTTTGCCCGCCTTGAAACATCGTACGATGTAATCCTTGTTTAATTATGGTAGCGCCACTTGTCATGAAACTTTCCGACCCTACGATTAATGCATTGGCCACGGCCAAATCCGTCCTGCTCGACCCCTGGGGCTTGAGCGAAGCGGATATGGCACGTGCCCTGGGCGAAATCTTTACGCATAAAGTCGACTATGCCGATCTGTATTTTCAATATACGCGCAGCGAAGGCTGGAGCCTCGAAGAGGGCATAGTCAAAACGGGCAGTTTTTCCATCGGCCAGGGCGTGGGGGTGCGCGCCATCAGTGGCGAGAAAACCGCTTTCGCGTATTCCGATACTTTGTCCGCCGAAGCATTGTTGTCTTCCGCCCGAACCGTGCGCAGCATAGGCCGGCAAGGGGCCGGGCGCCAAAAGGTCGTCACCGGGCAGGCTCGGGTCAACCACGATTTATACCCTGCGATCGATCCCTTGAATACTCTGTCGGCGCCCGACAAAGTGGCTTTGCTCGAGCGCGTCGAAGCCATGGCGCGCGCCGCCGACCCGCATATTATCCAGGTCATGGCCGGCCTGGGCGCCGAATACGATGTGATCCTGGTCGCGGGCAGCGACGGCCGTCTGGTTGCCGACGTGCGCCCCCTGGTGCGGCTTTCTCTTACGGTGATTGCCGAGCGTGGCGGCCGGCGCGAAATGGGGCACGGCGGCGGAGGCGGGCGTACCGGCCTGGCCTATTTCTCCGACGAAATTCTGCGCTCCTACGTCAAGCGCGCAACCCACGAGGCCCTGATCAATCTCGAGGCGCGGCCGGCGCCTGCCGGCGAAATGACAGTGGTGCTGGGTTCGGGTTGGCCCGGTATTTTGCTGCACGAAGCGGTGGGGCACGGCCTGGAGGGCGATTTCAATCGCAAGGGCTCAAGCATTTTTGCCGGCCGCATGGGCGAACGGGTGGCCTCCAAAGGGGTTACTGTGGTCGATGACGGAACCCTGGCCGATCGCCGCGGGTCGCTCAATGTCGACGACGAAGGCAACCCCACCCAGCGCAATGTGCTGATTGAGGACGGCATTTTGCGTGGCTATATGCAAGACTCCATGAATGCACGCCTGATGAAAACGGCAGTTACCGGCAATGGCCGGCGTGAGTCGTTTGCGCATTTGCCCATGCCGCGCATGACCAATACCTATATGCTGGCAGGCAAGGAAGATCCGGCCGGAATTATCGCCTCGGTTAAAAAAGGCCTCTACGCGGTCAATTTTGGCGGTGGCCAGGTCGACATCACCAGCGGCAAGTTTGTTTTTTCGGCGTCCGAGGCCTATGTGATCGAAAACGGCAAAATAAGCTATCCGGTCAAGGGAGCCACCCTGATAGGCAACGGGCCCGACGCCATGAACCGGGTGAGCATGATAGGCAACGATTTGCAACTGGATTCCGGTGTCGGAACCTGCGGCAAAGAGGGGCAAAGCGTTCCTGTTGGAGTTGGGATGCCAACGGTGCGCATGGATGGCCTGACGGTCGGCGGCACTGCCTGAGCCCGGTTTTTTTGCACAGAGTCGCAAATTGCCATTGATTTTATTTGGCATGCCGCCGACTCTGTGCTAGGATTTACAACCATGCACTGCGCAAGCCAATTTTTCTTTTATTTTTATACCTTTCCAAGACCGCTGGTGGAGGAAGGGAAGCGTAGTACGCAGTAAAAAAACCAAATTCCCAAAAAGCCGCCAGCTTAGCTAGGCGGCTTTTTTTGTACCGCTTGCCGAGATGGACATTACCCTGGAGCTGATCCGTGTTACACAATACCGACGATTTACGTATTCGAGAAATTAAAGAGTTGAGCCCGCCCGCTCACGTCATGCGCGAATTTACGTGTACGACCAAGATTTCGAATACGGTGTACCAGGCTCGCCATGCCCTGCACAATATTCTGCAGGGCGCCGATGATCGCCTGGCAGTGGTAATAGGGCCATGCTCGATTCATTACCCGGAGGCCGCGCTGGAATATGCCAAGCGCCTCCAGAAGCAACGCGAGCGCTTCAAGGGCGAGCTTGAAATCATCATGCGGGTTTATTTCGAAAAACCCCGCACTACGGTTGGCTGGAAGGGGCTGATCAACGATCCCATGCTGGATGGCAGTTTCAACATCAATCAGGGTTTGCGCACGGCGCGCGAGCTGCTTATCAATGTCAATGATCTTGGCCTGCCCGCGGGCTGCGAGTTCCTTGACATGATCACCCCGCAGTACATTGCCGACCTGGTGTCCTGGGGAGCTATCGGTGCGCGTACCACTGAAAGCCAGGTGCATCGCGAGCTTGCCTCGGGCCTGTCGTGTCCGGTAGGTTTTAAAAATGGCACCGATGGCAATGTGAAAATCGCCGTTGACGCGATCAAGGCGGCGTCTCAGCCGCATCATTTCCTGTCGGTTACCAAGGGGGGCCATTCGGCGATTGTGTCTACGGTTGGCAATGAAGACTGCCACGCAATCCTGCGAGGCGGGAAAGTGCCTAATTACGACGCCGACAATGTCGAGCAGGCATGCCAGATTCTCTCCAAATCGGGCTTGCGCGCCCGGCTGATGATAGACGCGAGCCACGCCAACAGTAACAAAGACTACAGAAATCAGCCTGCGGTAATTGAAAATATCGCACAGCAGATGGAAAGTGGCGACGAGCGCATTTTCGGCGTCATGGTTGAAAGCCATCTGGTCGGAGGGCGGCAGGACCTCGTCGAAGGCCAGCCTCTTGTGTACGGTCAAAGCATTACCGACGGATGCATCGACTGGGATACCTCGGTGCAGGTTATGGAGCGTCTGGCGCAGGCGGTCAGGCATCGTCGAGAAGTTGCCGCTCAGGCTTCCGCGGTCAGCTAATGGTTGAATGTTGTATCGTAGCTAAATTACTTCCGGAGTTGATCGATGAATGCCCCAGTTTTTCTCGAGAGTGCCCGACGCCCGATTCCGGCAGGTTTTCTGGATGCGTTAAAGGCACAGTTCAAAGAGCGTGTTTCCACCGCTCATGCCGTCTGCGAACATCACGGGCGCGACGAATCGCCGTATCCACCCATGCTGCCCGATGCCGTGGTGTTTGCGTCCAGTACCGACGAGGTCGCCTGGGTGGCCCGGCTCTGCCATCAGCACAAGGTGCCCCTGATTCCCTATGGCGCCGGTTCCTCGATTGAGGGGCATCTATTGGCTGTACATGGTGGTATCAGCCTGGATTTGTCCGGCATGAACCAGATGGTGGCGGTCAATTCCGAAGATCTTACCGCCACCGTGCAGGCAGGGGTAACCCGCAAGCAGCTCAACGAAGAGATCCGCAACACTGGCCTGTTTTTTCCGATCGACCCCGGAGCCGATGCCAGCCTGGGAGGCATGGCCGCCACGCGCGCTTCGGGTACGAATGCGGTGCGCTACGGCACCATGCGCGAAAATGTGATGAATCTGAAAGTGGTCACCGCGGATGGGCGCATTATTGAAACCGCGAATCGCGCCAAGAAATCGTCGGCGGGCTATGACCTGACCCGGATTTTCGTAGGCAGCGAAGGTACGCTGGGCATCATTACCGAAGTAACGGTGCGCTTGTATCCGCAGCCCGAGGCCATTTCGGCCGCGATTTGCAATTTCTCCACGCTTGATGCGGCCGTGCAAAGCGTGATTGAAATCATACAGATGGGGGTTCCGGTGGCGCGGGTCGAATTCATGGATAGCGCCGCCGTCAGGGCGACGAATGCCTACAGCAAGCTCAGCTTGCAGGAATCGCCGCTCTTGCTGTTCGAATTTCATGGCAGCGCGGCGGGGGTCAAAGAACAGGCCGAGACCGTGCAAAGCATTACGCACGATAACGGCGGCATGGATTTCGAATGGGCCGAGCGCCCGGAAGACCGCAGTCGTTTGTGGACGGCCAGGCATAACGCCTACTTTGCAGGTCTGCAACTGCGGCCTGGAGCACGGGCCAGCACTACCGACGTCTGTGTGCCCATTTCACGCCTGGCCGAATGCGTGTCCGAGACCGCCAAAGAGCTGGATCAGGCAAGCTTCCCCTATATGATCGTGGGCCACGTGGGCGACGGCAATTTTCATGTGCTGATGCTGCTTGATCCCGACAGCCAGTCCGACTGGGACGAGTCCGAGCGCCTGAATCATCGCTTGGTCAGGCGGGCCATCGATATGGATGGCACCTGCACCGGCGAACACGGCATCGGCTTGCACAAAATGGAGTTCATGCTGGCTGAACACGGACAGGATGCATTGGATTTGATGCGTAGCCTGAAGCATGCCTTCGACCCCCACAACATCCTGAATCCGGGGAAAATTATTCCCATGAAGTAAGGCCGCATGTTTTCATGATTGTCTTGTTTTTTTAGTTTATGTCATGGCTGCTTACGTATCGCCCGAGTATCGACAAAAGGATGTCTTAGGGTAGTCCCGGTCATGTATTTCCGAGGCATTCGCGTTACATTTATAGCTTGAGGGAAAACTATACATGAACGATAACGCGATGCCATCGGCACAGTCGACCGGGCCGGATTTTGTGGGGCTGATGGCAAGACTTAAAACAAATATCCCGGCACACTGCATTTTGTCCAGAATCGAAGACACCCGGCCTTACGAGTGCGATGGCTTGTCGCTGTACCGGTCTCTGCCGCCGGTGGTGGTATTGCCTGAAAATGAAGAGCAGGTGATTGCCGTCATGCAGGCATGCAAGGCGCTGAATATCCCGATTGTTGCGCGCGGCGCCGGCACAGGCTTGTCAGGCGGAGCCATGCCGCATGCCCAAGGAATTCTGCTGGGCCTGTCCAAGCTCAATCAAATCAAGCGAATCGACTTGCCGTCGGCAACGGCTGTCGTGCAGCCCGGAGTGCGCAATTTGGCCATTTCCGAAGCGGCGGCGGCATACGGTTTGTATTATGCGCCCGATCCTTCCAGCCAGATTGCCTGTTCCATCGGTGGGAACATCGCCGAAAACTCGGGCGGGGTACATTGTCTGAAATATGGCCTTACTGTTCATAATGTTTTGCGGGTTCGCGTTGTCACCATCGACGGCGCCATACTCGAGCTGGGTTCGGAAGCACCCGACAGCCCAGGCCTGAATTTGCTGGCGGCTTTCATAGGTTCGGAGGGCATGCTCGGGGTGGTCACCGAGGTAACGGTCAAGCTGATTCCCAAGCCGGCATGCGCGCGAGTCATCATGGCCAGTTTTGCCAGCGTTGAAGCGGCCAGCAGGGCGGTAACCAATGTGATTGCTGCCGGAATCATTCCGGCAGGCCTCGAAATGATGGACAAGCGCGCCGTGCATATGGTCGAGCCCTTTGTAAAGGCGGGCTACGATCTCGAGGCCGCCGCTATCCTGTTATGCGAGTCGGACGGGACGGCTGCCGAGGTCGATGACGAAATCGAACGCATGGAAGCGGTTTTTCGGGATGCCGGCGCAACCCGCCTGCAGGTGTCGCGTACCGATCACGAACGCCTGACCTTCTGGGCGGGCCGGAAAAATGCATTTCCCGCGGCTGGCCGGGTTTCGCCCGACTACTACTGCATGGATGGCACGATCCCGCGCCGCCACCTGGGCCGCGTGCTCAGTGCCATCGAGCAGATGGAAGATGAATACGGTTTGCGCTGCGCCAATGTTTTTCATGCCGGCGACGGAAATCTGCATCCGCTCATCATGTTCGATTCGAACCAGCCTGCCGAGGTCGAGCGGGCCGAAAAATTCGGGGCTGAAATCCTTGAACTGTGCGTGCAGGTCGGCGGCACGGTCACCGGCGAACATGGCGTGGGCATCGAAAAAATCAATCAAATGTGTGTGCAATTCACACGCGAAGAGCTCGATGCGTTTGCGGCGGTCAAGACCGCCTTCGACCCGTATGGCTTGCTGAATCCCGAAAAAGTCATTCCGACGCTGGCGCGCTGCGCGGAGTACGGCAAGATGCATGTTCATGGCGGCGATATCCGTTTTCCCGAATTACCTCGTTTTTGAGAGTCACAAATGGAGTTTGTTTTATCGGAATTGAGCGAACAGGTCATGACCGCTCGTGCCGCGCAACGTCCCTTGCATATTCGTGGCGGCGCAAGCAAGCGGTTTTATGGCGAAGCCACCGATCTCGAAGATCTCAACAGTCATGTAGTACTCGATTTATCGGGCTACTGCGGCATTGTCAATTACCAGCCTTCCGAATTGGTCATCACGGCTCGGGCGGGAACGCTGCTGTCCGATATCGAACGGACACTCGATGAACAGAACCAGATGCTGGCATTCGAGCCGCCCCGGTTCAGCCCTGCTTCCACGCTGGGTGGGTGCGTGGCTTCCGGCCTGGCGGGCCCGCGGCGCATGGCGGCGGGCAGCCTGCGCGATTTCGTTTTGGGAGCCAAGTTGCTCGATTCATCAGGCATAGTGCTCGAGTTTGGCGGCGAGGTCATGAAAAACGTGGCCGGCTACGATGTATCGCGCCTGCTGGCAGGATCAATGGGTATTTTTGGAGCCTTGGTCGAAGTGTCCCTCAAAGTTGCGCCCAAGCCCTTCCAGGAAAGTACGGTGGTGCTTGCGTGTACGGAAACCGAAGCGCTGGAATCCTTTAATCGTTGGCGTGGCCAGCCTTTACCTATTTCCGCCACGTGCTGGCACGCAACGGGCGACGAAAAAGAAGGCCGGCTTTGGGTGCGAGTATCGGGAAGCACGCCCGCCGTCGCCAGCGGCTTGCAAAAAATCGGCGGCCAGCTTGTTGACCCGCACGAGGCGCAGGCATTCTGGAATAGCCTGCGCGATCAGACGCATTCTTTCTTTCAGGCAGTGCCGTTATGGCGCGTTGCCGTGCCTCCCCAGGTTTCGCCTTTGGGTCTTGGACCCACGCTGATTGAGTGGAATGGCGGCCAGCGCTGGTTATCGAAGGTTGCATCGGGCAACGATCTGCGCGAGCAGGTAGCCGGGCTGGGCGGGCACGCCACTGTGTTTCGCTATGATCCAGCACGGCTCGATGTTCCCGTGTTTCACCCCCTCGATGCCGGCCTGATGAGTGTGTCCCGCCGTCTGAAACAAGAACTCGATCCAATGGGTATTTTCAATCCAAAACGTCTGTTTCCCGAATTTTGAGGTTTAGCTGTGCAAACAAACTTAGCATCATGGGCGCGTGATACCGAACTGGGCAAAGAGGCCGAAGAAATTCTGCGTCGCTGCGTGCATTGCGGCTTCTGTCTGGCAACATGCCCTACGTATCAGATTCTGGGAGACGAACTCGACAGTCCCCGGGGGCGCATCTATCTGATCAAGCAAGTCCTCGAAGGCGTCGAGCCCACTGTGGCGACTCAGCAGCATCTGGATCGCTGCCTGACATGCCGCAATTGCGAAACCACCTGTCCTTCCGGGGTCGAATATGGCGCCCTGATCGATATCGGGCGCAATCTGGTCGATCAGAAGGTTGAGCGCCCCTTGGCCCAAAAGGCCACGCGTGCCGTTTTGCGCCATACACTGAATTCGCCGGTTTTCGAGCCAGCCTACAAATTGGGCCGACTGGTGCGGGGCGTGCTGCCCGAGACGCTGAAAAACAAGATTCCAGAGGCTCGCCCGGCGGGCGTGCTGCCCGATGGCTCCCGGCACGCGCGGCAGGTTCTGATGCTGGCCGGGTGTGTGCAGCCGGCCATGATGCCGACGATCGATGCAGCCACGATACGCGTCCTGGATGCGATCGGGATCGGTACCCAGGTCGTCGCGGGCGCCGGCTGCTGCGGTGCCATCAATTTTCATCTGGACGCACAAGAGGCTGCGCTGGCGCAAATGCGTGCCAACATCGATGCGTGGCTGCCCCTGCTTGATAGCGGCGCCGTCGAGGCGGTAGTCATGAATGCGTCGGGCTGCGGGGCGATGGTCAAAGAATATGCTCATCATTTGCGCTTCGATCCGCATTATGTGGTCAAGGCCTTGCGTGTCGTCGACAAAGTACGGGATATTGCCGAGCTTGTTGCGCCACACGCGGAGGCCTTGAAGCCTGCCATGCTTGGCTTGCCCGAGCGCGTTGCCTTCCATCCCCCCTGCACGCTGCAGCACTGGCAGGGCCTGCGCGGCCTGACCGAGCGCCTGCTTGCGGACCTGGGCTTCGAGCTGCATGCTTTCGCCGAATCGCATTTGTGCTGCGGGTCGGCCGGCACGTATTCCGTGACACAGCCCGAGTTGTCCAAAGCCTTGCGAGATCGCAAGCTGCAGGCCCTGGCCGCGGCCCAGCCCGATTGCATCGTTTCGTCCAATATCGGTTGTATTGGACACTTGCAAAGCGGAACGGCCACGCCTGTGCGGCATTGGGTCGAAGTCGTCGACCAGGCTCTTGCACAGGCGAAAGCCGCGGCATAGGCCGGTGCCCGATATTGGGCCGGATAAGTTTAAAATACCTCGATGGTTAAATTATCTGCATCGAAATCGAAAGGGCGCGTAGTCGTTGGCATGTCGGGAGGGGTCGATTCCTCGGTTACGGCGTGGCTGCTGAAACAGCAAGGCTATGAAGTTCTTGGGCTGTTCATGAAAAACTGGGAGGACGACGACGATTCGGAATACTGTTCGACGCGTCAGGACTGGCTGGATGCGGCCAGTGTTGCCGATTTGATCGGCGTCGATATCGAGGCCGTGAATTTTGCCGCTGAATACAAAGATCGCGTCTTCGCCGATTTCTTGCGCGAATATTCGGCGGGCCGCACGCCCAATCCCGATGTACTCTGCAATGCGGAAATCAAGTTCAAGGCCTTTCTGGACCACGCCATGTCTTTGGGGGCGGACCTGATCGCGACCGGACACTATGCGCGAGTGCGGGGTGTGGAAACGGGCCAGGGCATGCGTTACGAATTGCTCAAGGCCCTGGACTTGACCAAGGATCAAAGCTATTTCCTGCATAGGCTCAATCAGGAGCAATTAGCCCGAACGCTGTTTCCTCTGGGCGAAATGCCCAAAACGGAAGTGCGCAGCGTTGCGCGGTCGCTGCACTTGCCCAATGCCGCAAAAAAGGATTCCACGGGTATCTGCTTCATAGGCGAGCGTCCGTTTCGCGAGTTTCTCAATCGCTACCTACCTACCCAGCCCGGCCCCATCAAGACCGCGGAGGGCGCGACTGTGGGCCAGCATCATGGCCTGTCCTTTTATACCCTTGGCCAGCGCAAAGGCCTGGGCATCGGTGGCGTAAAGGGGCGGCAGCGCGACGACGGAACGGCTGACGCCTGGTATACGGCGCGCAAAGATCTCGAAAACAATACCTTGTATGTTGTGCAGGGGCACGATCACCCCTGGCTGCTGGCGCAGCAGCTTCAAGCGCAGGAAGCGAGCTGGGTGTCGGGGCAGGTTCCCGAACCAGGCGCGTACACGGCCAAGACCCGCTATCGGCAGGCCGATGCGGCCTGTGTGTTGCGGGGGCCTGCCTCGGACAAGTTTGCCTTGAGTTTTAACGACCCGCAGTGGGCCGTGACCCCCGGGCAATCTGCCGTACTATATGCGGGCGATGTGTGTCTGGGCGGCGGTTTTATTGCATCGCCCTAGGCAGGCGCCTGTTTTTCAGGAGCCGCGTCGAATCGCGACTTGAACTGCCGCGCCCCAAACCACGATGTGTTGAATCTTCAGGGTAATTATGGATCTGGTCTTTATTATCAGCTTGCTGTTTCTCGGATGCATTGTCGGTTTTGCGGCAGGGCTGCTGGGAATAGGCGGCGGAATGATGCTGGTGCCTTTTCTGACCATGCTGTTCCCGCTGTTTGGGGTTCCCGATTCGCTGGTCGTGCATGCGGCGATTGCCACTTCCATGACCACGATTATTTTTACCTCGATTTCCAGCGTGCGGGCCCATCACGCCAAGGGGGCAATTCGCTGGGACATCGTGGGGGTCATGGCTCCGGGCATGATCGTGGGCGGCCTGATTTCCGGCGGAGCGGTTTTTTCCTATCTCAGCGGTGCATGGCTGTCCTTGTTTTTTGGCCTGTTTGTGGGCTATTCGGGGCTGCGCATGCTGGTGGCCAAGCCACCCGCCATTCCACGGCAAATGCCTGGCAAGGCGGCGACGGCGGGGGTGGGTGTGGCTATCGGTTTCGCCTCGGGCTTGCTGGGCGCCGGTGGCGGGTTTTTATCGGTACCGTTCATGACCCGCTGCAGTGTGGCGGTGCGTCACGCCGTGGCCACGTCGGCGGCGCTGGGTTTTTTCATTGCAGTGGCCAATAGCCTTGGCTATATTTTTTCCGGTTTCAAGGAAGTGCAGGGCCAGCCTGGCATGCTGGGGTATGTATATTGGCCTGCGCTGCTCGTTTTATCGGCCATGAGCGTGCTGACCGCCCCGTTCGGCGCGCGCTGCGCGCATCGTTGGCCGGTCGCCACCCTGAAACGGGTCTTTGCCTGCCTGTTGTTTTCCCTGGCTGCGTATATGTTGTACGGTGCGTATAGGGCGTTTGAATGATGGCTTTCGGGCTGGAAGGCAGCCCGCACACGCGGGCTATTTTTGAGGCGGTAGCGTACCGGAAAAAGACGGGCGGATTGCCAGTTTTTCTTCCAGGCGGGCCAAGTGTCCGTATTGTTTGCGCCAGTTCAGGTGATCGAAACGCAGGTCCAGGTAACCCAGCGCGCAGCCTACAGAGATATCGGCCAGGCTGAAGTTGACGCCCATGCAGAATGCCTGGGTGTTCAAGCCTTGATCCATGAATTCCAGCGCCGCCGAGATTTTCTTGCTCTGGCGATCGATCCAGTCTTCGCTGCGTAAATTGGCGGCCCGTCGGTTGGTTTCGATATTGATGGCAACCGCCGCGTCGAGCACGCCGTCGGCTATGGCTTCCCAGCACCTGGTAGCGGTGCGGTCGCGGCCGGCCTGGGGAATCAGGCGCCCCACCGGGGAAAGCGTGTCCAGGTATTCGACAATGACGCGGGAGTCAAAAAGGCTGCCGCCGTCGTCCATCAGCAGACAGGGGACTTTGCCCAGTGGGTTGGATTCCTGGATTTTTGTATCTTCCGCCCACACATTTTCCAGCACAAATTCGTAATCGAGCTTTTTTTCGGCCATGACGACGCGCACTTTGCGTACATACGGGCTAGTCAGGGAACCAATCAGTTTCATGGGGACGCGGGGATGGTTATGGGCGAAAAAAGTATAGCAGGATAACGCCGCCAATTTGTGACGGAGCGCGAACTAAGCCGTACGAGGTATGTCAGAAAGTGTCAATGTGTGGTTTATATGCGGTTTGCCGGCAAAGGCTGCGGAAAATCCCATAACTAGGTCGATGTTAAAATTTCCGTTTGATTTTTCCCCTACGCGAGTCCTCGATGCAGATTGCCGAACAACTTAGTCACCTGAACGCCTTGTCCCCCCTGGATGGGCGTTATGCCGCCAAAGGGCAGGCGCTGCGAGGCGTGCTGTCGGAAGCGGCTTTCATGGCTCATCGCGTCGAGGTCGAGGTTGCCTGGCTGATAGGCCTGTCCGACGCCGGTTTGCCCGAGTTGGCGCCATTTTCGGAAGCCGCTCGCGCCGAGCTGCGCGAGCTCGTCGCGAATTTCTCCGAACGCGATGCCGCATTGATCAAAGAGATTGAAAAAACCACCAACCACGACGTCAAGGCGGTCGAGTACTGGCTAAAAGAGCGTGTGGCCGATAACGCCGAACTTGCCGGCGCCAGCGAGTTCATCCACTTCGCCTGCACCTCCGAGGACATCAACAATACCTCGCATGCGCTCATGCTGACGCGGGCCCGCTCCGGCTTTATTGTGCCGCGCCTGAACGACGTGCATGCGCGCCTGAAATCCCTGGCTCGGCAGTTTGCGGATCAACCCATGCTCTCGCGCACGCATGGCCAACCGGCCAGCCCCACCACGCTGGGCAAGGAGTTTGCCAATGTGGCTGCTCGGCTGGAGCGGGCCATTGCCGCTATCCAGGCGGTCGAGCCGCTGGCCAAGCTCAATGGCGCCACGGGCAACTACAACGCTCATTTGTCCGCTTATCCGGAAATCGACTGGCCCGCGTTCAGCGCCAAGACCCTGTCGGGCCTGGGTTTGACGCAAAACGTCTACACCATACAGATTGAACCGCACGACTGGATGGCCGCCCTGTTCGATGCGGTGGCGCGCGCCAATACCATCATGCTCGATCTGGATCGCGATATCTGGGGCTATATTTCGCTGGGCTACTTCAAACAGCGACTGAAAGAAGGCGAGGTGGGTTCGTCCACCATGCCGCACAAAGTCAATCCCATCGATTTCGAGAATTCCGAAGGCAACCTGGGCCTGGCCAATGCTGTCTTGCGCCATCTGTCCGAGAAGCTGCCGGTGTCGCGCTGGCAGCGCGACCTGACCGACTCTACCGTGTTGCGCAATCTGGGTGTGGCGCTCGGCTACTGCGCTGTCGCATGGGATGCATGTATGAAGGGCATGAGCAAGCTCGAGCTGAACGCGGGTGCCATCGATGCCGACATCGATGGCTGCTGGGAGGTTCTGGCAGAGCCTGTGCAAACCGTGATGCGCCGTTACGGGCTGCCTCAGCCTTACGAGCAGCTCAAGGCGCTGACTCGCGGCAAAGGCATCAATGAAGAAGGCTTGCGCGAATTCATCACCGGGCTCGATCTACCGCCCGAGCCCAAGGCGCGCCTGCTGGCCATGACACCGCGTTCTTATGTGGGCCTGGCGGCGGAGCTGGCCAAGCGGGTGTGATCAGACTATGGCACAGGCTTCGTTGAAGGCCAGTCTGGGTAATGGCGGGTGCAGGCGTGCCGGCATGCCGTATCCCAAATTGCATATAAAGTTCACTTCGCAGGGCTTGCCGGGGAAAAATTCCCGTGCTGCCGCCTCTCCATCAAAGCCTCCCATAGGTCCGCAATCCAGGCCCAGGGCCCGGGCGGCCAATATAAGGTAACCGCCTTGCAGGCTGCCGTTGCGCAAGGCTGTTTCGCGCGCCGTAACCGGCGTTGCGCTGAACCACGAGCTGGCTTCCGGCTGATGCGGATATAGTTTGAACAACTGCTCGTAAAACCGCAGGTCATAACCGACAATCGCGGTTACCGGAGCAAGCCTTGTTTGTTCCCGGTTGCCCGCGGCCATTAGCGGCAATAGCCGCTCTTTGGCTTCGGCGCTGCATAGGAAGATGATTCGCGCGGGCAGGCAATTGGCGGAGGTCGGTCCTTGGACCATCAAAGAATACAATTCGTGCAACAGCGGCATGGGTATGCCGCGTTGTTGCCATGCGCGGTGCGTGCGCGCATGGCGGAATAACCGATTCAGGCTTTGATCATCGAGTCGTTCAGAGTTGTGGTCTTGGCTTTCATGCCTGAGGGAATTGGGCGGATTCATGTCAGGCATGCCTCGCCTTTTGGCCTCGAAGCAGGCGGCCCGGCAGCACGCCGGTGGCCTGCCCATTTTCAAATATGGGCTCTCCATTGACGATGGTAGCCACATAGCCATCGGCCCGTTGTACCAGGCGGCGCCCGCCGCCGGGCAGGTCGAAGCGCATTTCGGGGCCATGCAGTTTCAAAGCCCGAGGGTCAATGACGTTGATGTCTGCCTTGTACCCCGGTTGAAGCAAGCCACGGTCGTGCAAGCCATATACGCGCGCCGTGTCGGCGGTTTGGCGCTTGACTACGAACTCAAGCGGCAACTGAGGACCTCGGGTCCGATCCCGGGTCCAGTAGCTGAGCATGAATGTGGGCATGCTGACATCGCAGATATAGCCGCAATGAGCGCCGCCGTCGGATAGGCTATTGACGGTATTGTCATGCTGTAAAAGCTGATGGAGGTGGTCAAGGTGCCCATAGGAATAATTGAATGACGGGTAGTACAGAATCGCTTCGCCGTTATTGTTCAACATCAGATCGTAGATGATCTCGAGTGGAGGGCGTCCGCTACGCTCGGCCATGGCCGCGACACTGTTTTCCGCCAAAGGCTCGTAATCGGGTTCTGTACCGAGAGGGTATATTTTGTGAAAGCTGCTGAATAGCGTTTCGGCTCGGCGATCCCGCAGGCCCGCCTGCTCGTTCATGATTCTCTGACGAACCTCAGGGGTGCGCAGACGAGTCAGAATCTGATCGAACGGCAGGTGCTGCATAGCTTGGTATGTGGGGTGCGACATAAAGGGATGCAGGGTGCTTTGCCAGGAAAACAGAATTCCCAAGGGGCGCCCGCTGATTCCTCCCATTAGCTGGACGCCCTGATCGCGAGCACGGTCCAGCGTATGAAGCAATTGTTTCCAGACATCGGGGGCGGGGTCTGTTTGTTGCAAATTGAACAGGACGGGCAAGCGATTGTGCCGCGCCAGTTGTTCCAGCCAGGGGATTTCCTGCTCCATGGCGGGATGATTGGCCGTCATCTGAAAGACCCCATGGCCAACTTCCCCTAGTACGCTGCCCAGAGCCATGAGCTCTTCTTCCGTCGCAAAAGTACCCGGTGGATATTTACGCTCGTCGTATTTGTGCAAAAAAGTGCGTGCGGTCGAGAACCCCACCGCGCCAGCCTCAAGCCCCTCGCGCACGACTTGTCGCATAGCGACGAGATCGGCCGGCGAAGCTTCGTCGTGATGAATCGCGCGATCCCCCATCACATAGGCTCGTACGGCCGAGTGTGGGATTTGCGCCCCGATATCCAGTGCCTTGGGACGCCGTTCCAGCGCATCAAGGTATTCGGGAAAGGTTTCCCAGTCCCATTGAATGCCTTCCGACAGCACGCTTCCAGGAATATCTTCCACGCCTTCCATGACTTTGATTAGCCATTCGCGCCGTTCCTGCTTGACCGGGGCGAACCCGACACCGCAATTGCCCATGATGGCTGTGGTCACCCCGTGCCAGGTGGAAGGGCTGAGATACGGATCCCAGGTAGCCTGCCCGTCGTAATGGGTATGGATATCGACCCAGCCCGGGGTAACCAGGCAGCCGGTGGCGTCGATTTCCCGTTTGGCTTGCCCGATTTTAGAGCCCGCCTGGACGATGAGTCCGTCATTGACGGCCAGATCGCCGGTGTACGAGGCATTGCCGCTGCCGTCGACCAGGGTGCCTCCGCGAATGGCAAGGTCATGCATGCTAATTTCTCCAGGATGTTCAGTCGAGTGTGATGTTGGCGTGCTTGATGACTTCGCCCCAGCGTTTGTAGTCGTCGTGCACAATTTTGTTGAATTCTTTTGGACCCGCGCCACTGATGTCATTGCCTTGAGATTCGACCATTTTGACGATGGAGGGCGATTTCAAGGCGGTGCGAAACACCGCGGCGATTTTCTCGGCCAATTCAGGAGGCATATTGCCGGGGCCGAACAGGCCCTGCCATCCCACGACATCCAGACCGGGAATGCCTTGCTCGTCAAAGGTAGGTAGATCGGGAAGGACTTTAAGACGGCGAGGGGTTGCCGTCCCCAACAGCTTGACTTTGTGGGCGCGAAAGTTTTCGACGGCGGTGGCGGTGCCGTCGAAATAGACTTGAACTTCGCCGGCAAGAAGGGCGCGGCCGGCATCGGCAGTGCCTTTGTAGGGCACATGAACAATATCGATACCAGCCTGCGTTTTCAGTATCTCACCGTTCAAATGCGAGGTTGAGCCAATACTGTAGGAGCCGAAGTTCAATTTCCCCGGATGTGCCTTGGCGTAGGCGATCATCTCTTTGGTCGTGTTGAAGGGCGCATTCTTGTTCGCTTCCAGAATGGTGGCGGATCGCACGAACTGCTCGATGGGGGTGAAGTCCTTGAAGGGGGAGTACGGCAGTTTTTTGTACAGATGAGGATTTTGCGTATGGGTAACGACGATGGTGTACAGCAGCGTGTAGCCGTCTGGAGCGGCGCGAGCCACATCGGTGGCACCGATGATCGTGCTTGCCCCGGGCTTGTTTTCAACGATAACGGACGATCCCGTCTGTTCCGACACCTTTTGGGCCAGCATGCGCGCCAGTGTGTCTGAACCCGAACCTGCCGGGAACGGCACGATGACTTTGATGGGCCTGCCTGCGGCGGGCCACGATGTTTCTGCTGTTGCCGTTTGCAGGGTCAGGAGGCCCAGGGCGGCCAGGGCACAGCTGATGAAAGTATGTTTTGTCGTATTAAGGAATTTACTATTCATGTCTCCTCCTTGAAGGTAGTAGTGATGCCTGCCGACAGGTCGTGTCATTTTGCATTGTGTCGAGCTGGACAGGTCAGTATCCAACTGATCGGCGAAACAACTTTATTCTTGCGTAAATCTCAAATCAAATGCATATTTATCCTATATTTCATGAGAAAAATACATAATGCTCAGTTTGCGGGCCTTGACACACTTTTCAGCGCTGGTCGAAGAGCGAAATTATTCGCGGGCGGCTTTGCGCCTGCATCTGACGCAATCTGCGCTGAGTCGTAGTATCCAGTCCCTGGAAGATGCACTGGGGCTTAAGCTGGTGGATCGCACATCCAGCGGCATGGCCTTGACCCAAACGGGCCAGATGGTGATGGAATATGCGCGTCGCATTTTGGGAGAGGCCGCCGCGTTGCGACGCGAGGCTGAATTGATCCGCGGCTTTGACACAGGACGTGTGGTGTTTGGAGTCGGCGTTTTTCCTGCGGACGGCTTTCTGTCGCCGCTGCTCATGCAGTTGGCACGCGAGCATCCCGGCCTGAGCGTGCATGTCGAAATCGAAAGCTGGCAGCGATTGCTCGATAAACTGCGGCAAGACAAGCTGGATTTTGTCGTGGCCGTGACGCATAGCCTGCCTCCATCATCCGAGTTCACTGCCAGGCCCCTGCCTCCTCAGCACGGGGGTTTGTTTGTGCGCCGAGGCCATCCGCTGCTCAAGGTGCGCCGAGCTGATTTGCGCGGCATGCTGAACCAGTATCGTCTTGCTGCAACAGATCTGCCGCTGCGCGCGCGCGAGCACCTGGCTCGCTTGTATCGGGTGACAAGCCCTGATCTTTTACCTATAGGTCTGGAGTGCGACAGCGTGGCGACTCTGCGGGATGTGGCGCTGAATAGTGATATGGTGTTATTTTCCACCCACGAAGCCATTCAACACCAGATCGATGCAGGACTGTTGCAGCCATTGCCATTGGCCTATTCCGCGTCCGGCACCTTGACATACAGTATTATTCATCGCGAACGCCGCACCTTGTCTCCGGCCGCGGAAAGAGTCATTGCCTTGATTTATGCTTTGCTGCCGACAGCAGCCGGGCAAAAGGGCGGCGATGCTTCGTCCGAGGAGCTTAGGCAAGCCGTCAAGCATCGGCCCCGCAAGATTATGCAATGATCCATTTTTCCTTTCACTTGTTTGGTATAGGAGATTTCGTATGACACAGAAGCTTGGTTTAATTGCCGTTGCAGCGTTGGTTACAGCCCTATCCACACCTGCCGTGGCGCAATTTTCCAAGAGCAAGGATGCCAGGGAGTATCGCGAATCGGCCATGACATTAATGGGTTCGCATTTCGGGCGCATGGTTCCGGTGGTCAAAGGCCAAATTCCTTACGATAAGCAAAAGATCAAAGAAAATGTGGCCTTGCTGAATATTCTGGTCACTTTGCCCTGGGCGGGGTTTGGTCCCGGCACTGAGGGCGGCGATGCAAAGGACGATATCTGGCTGGATCCCGAAGGTTTCAAGCAGGCGGAAGATAAGCTGCATACCAGTATGAAAAAGCTGACAGCCGCGGCCGATGCGGGAGACTTCGACGCGTTCAGGGTCGCTTTCGGCGATGTGGGTAAAAGCTGCAAGTCCTGCCACGACTCGTATCGCAAGAAAAAATAGCCTGATTTAAAACGATTGCCAGATTTGTAATATAATCTCGGCCTTGACCGGTTTTTATGGTTCTGTAAAGACAGGCATCCGGTCAAATCGGGTTGTTAGCTCAGTTGGTAGAGCAGCGGACTCTTAATCCGTAGGTCGAGCGTTCGAGCCGCTCACAGCCCACCAAGTATCCATGCGGGTTGCGTAGTTTTTACGCAGCCCGCTTTTTCGTCTGTGTGTGACGCGATATGAGATGTTGCCGCATGTCCGGCATTCATCAAGCGCCGATTTTCAGGCGCATGTTGAATAGCCGTCCGGCTATTTGGCCAGTCGCATTGGTAACCACGCCCCGTCAAAACAACACAGCCAGCCCCTCCCGTGAAAAGGCTGGTGGTACTTTTTGCGTTTATGGCTTCTGTCACTGATCGGCGATAACCGCAGTGATATCGACTTCCATTAGCATGCCCGGCCAGGCGAGGCCGTTTACGGCCAATAGTGTATGAGCTGGAATAGTCGGTGAATTCTGAAATGCTTCGCTGCGCGCTCGGTGGTAGTTTGGAAATTCTCGGGTATCCAGCAAATACGCTGTGATCTTGACGACATCCGCCAGTGTTGCTCCATGCTTGGCGAGGACGTGGCTCGCTTTCTCGAAGGCTATCCGCGTCTGACTATACACATCGCCCAGATGCATGATTGTGCCAGCCTTTCCATTACTATCTTCCCCACCAATGCCAGAAAGAAACAATAACTTGCCGGGCCCTTTCACCGTCACGATTTCCGAGAATAGTCCTCGCGACCACTCGGCATAGCTGTAATGTTGCTTTTCAAAGGTTTCGAGCATACTCAGCTCCTTTAATGAAGGTGCAGTTCATCGTCTGTGGCACATGTTGACCCTTCTCAGGGCCACTCATTAGAAACACTGCTGGTGAAAGCCGATCAGGCATTGTATAGAGCCAAAGCGAGTGGGCGTAATTGCGTTGGGTTGGCATAATTGAGGAATCAGTCCCCCATAAATAAACAGATCCCAGGCTTCGAATCGTCTCGTTACCTTTTGCAAGGCATCCGAACGTGTCATTTCGGTAAACTGAAAACAGATAACAACACACAAAGAGGATGTGATGAAACTTTTGCTAATCGCTGTCATGCTGTCGACCTTGTCGGGCTGCGTGGCCTATGAGCGCGGCCATTACCGCGATCATGATGGGTACTATGATCGAAACCCGCACGACAATCGTAATGGCGGTTTCTGTCCCCCGGGGCAGGCCAAAAAAGGGAATTGCTGAGGGTAGCCATTGTTTGGTTTGGACTCTCATCCGAATGCCGCCCGCGAGGCGGCTTTTTTTTTACGTCTAAGGAAATACACGTCGGATGATGAACTTGCTGCTCAGGGCCGGTGCTTTTTGTCCTGGTGTGGCGTTTCGGCGCGTATCGTGACAAATAAACCAATCATGATCAATATCGCGCTGACAATCAATGCGCGGGACATGGTTTCGTTGAGAAAGACTATGCTTAACCAGAACCCGACAAGCGGAGTCAATAACAAGAATTGCCCGGCCGTAGATACCGCCATGACAGATAGAACTCGGTTCCAGCACCACATTGCGAGCGCGGTGGGCACCACCCAGTTATAGGCGACGATAAGCGATAGCCGGGCAGTGATGTTCATTGCCTCGGTGCGCTCCAGAACGAGGCTCAGCACGGCAATAGGTACGGACGCGACAAGAAGCTGCCATAAGGTCTGCGATACGAAACCCGATGACCAGCGCTTGCGGCGATACAGGCACGAGCCGAACGCCCATGACATCGACCCTGCCAGTATCAAACCACTGCCCAGCACGGCGCCACCTCGATGCCAATCGATAACCAAGGGGTTGAAAAAAACCAGCAGACCCATCAAGCCAATTAGTACTCCCAAGAGCCGCAGGAAATTGATTTTCTCGCCGAGCAAGGCTCGTCCGATGGGGACAGCCCAAAGCGACATGGTGTAAACCAGCAATACAGTTCGTCCGGCTGGCACGCTGCCCATTCCCACTATGGTCAAGCCAAGCATGGCCCCAACTTGGAAGAGGCCGACAATGGCAAGCGGCAGACGCTCTCCGCGAATGGGCAGCAATGGCCCCGTCCGTGATACCAGCAACACCGCGGCCAGCACGGCGGAGGCTCCCCATAGTCGTAGTGCGGTGAAGGCCAATGGTGGCATATCGGACAGTGCCAGCTTCATCAAGGGATAATTTGCCCCCCATGCGAAAACCGTTATGGCCAGCAACAGATACGTGGTCCAGGAAGGGATATCGTCAGTCGATTTCACAAAATCGCCGTATCGATAGTGAGCCGGGCAACCGCCATCAGACGGGCTTGTTGCGTTTGGACCTGGGTGGGTCGGATATTCCGTAGCCGCGATGGAATGGCGCCAATGCGCTGCGGGTAGGCGGCGACGTGGAAATCTTTCGTGCGGCTTCGATAAGCATGGGCGCGCCTTTTTCGCGTAAGGTTTCGAGAGTCCAGCGGCTTGAGGCGACCGAGACATTGATCGCCGCGACAGGGCGCCCGGAAGCATCGAGCAATGGCACGGCGATATTCAGGTCGCCGCGATAGTATTCCTGGTTCGCCCACGCATACCCGTTTTCTCGGGCTTCCAGCACCAAAGCCATCAGCTTCTCGACATCGGTCTTGGTCGTGGGCGTGTATTTGATCCGGTCCGAAGCGTCCAGCATGGCTCGTGCCTCGGCGTCGGGAAGGGCCGACATATATGCGCGGCCCGAAGCGGTGCAAAACATGGGCAGCCTTCTGCCCACAGGCATATGGACGATACTGTGCGTGGGGCTGGGGAATCTGGCGGCGAACACCATTTCCAACCCTTCCGGTTCGGACAGATTTACGGTTTCGCGAATTTTCTGATTCAGCTCGAGCAGGTAGGGATTCGCCCGTTCAACCAGGGGGCTTGCCAATAGGTAGCGGTAGGCGAATCCGAGGGATTTGGGCGCGAGCGAGAATCGCTTGGTCTGCGGATCCTTGCGTAAGTATCCCAAGGCCTCGAGCGTGAATGCCAGCCGCTGCGCAGTGCTTTTTGTAATGCCCACGGCACTGGCGATTTCGGGCAAGTTCATAGAGGGATGCTCGGCGCCGAACGCCTGGAGCACGGCGAACCCTTTTTCCAATGATTGATTGAATAGTGCCGATTCTTTCATATCCAAAGCAGTATCCTCTTTTTGATCGCGGCCTTCTTCGGGCGGGATGATTTCAAATGCATTCATAGCTACTGCTCCAGTTTATCCAGCAGCCAATAATATCCGGCTACCGCCTGCATCCCTGGAATGCGCCAACGATGAAATGGGATAGGTTCGAAACGTGCCGAATTCAAGGGGCCGGCAGCTATGGCTTCACCTTGTACCATGCGTGCGAGCAGCTTGCCGAACAGATTCGTAAGCGCCACTCCGCGGCCGCCATACCCGATCGCGTAAAAAATCCGCTCTTCAAGACTGCCGAAATGAGGGAAATCATCTAATGTCACCGCTACCTTTCCCGACCATCGAAACTCGATGTCCGTCTCGGATAAGGACGGGAAAGTCCTGATGAGCGCTTTATGCAGCCCGCGATAGATATCCGGCGATTCCTTGCCGGTGATATCCCCCCGTCCGCCATAGAGCAGGCGGTTGCCGGGAAGCATGCGGAAATAGTTCACCAGATGACGGGTATCGGTTACCAGGCGGCCTCCGGCCAGAATGCGGCTCGCAAGCTCCGGAGCGAGCGGGGCGGTCGCCAGCACCGATGTGGATACAGGAACGATGCGACGGCTGAGATTGACCCCCAATTGCATCAGGTCGGTATACGCATTGGTCGCAATGACAAGTTTCTTGGCGTGAACACGTCCGGCGGGTGTTGTAAGGATTATGCCCGTGGGCTCGCGCCTGATCGAGTCGACCGGGTTTCCCACATAAATCGGAATTCCTTTTTGGCTCAAGCCCGCGGCCAGCCCGCGGGCATAATTAAGCGGATGAATACCCGCAGATCGGGGATCCAGGTACCCTCCCGGATAAACGGAAGTGCCGACCTGTTCGCGCATTTGCTCACGATCGAGCATCGATGCGGCGTTGTCTTTTCTATTCCGACTCAGCCAATCGACATCGGCTTGAAGCATCGCCAGATTCTTGCGTCCGTTGGCTGCCGTGATGTGGCCGTAGCGGGCAAAGTCGCAGTCTATGCCGTATTCGCGAACGATGGATTCAAGAGTGTCGACGGCTTCGAGCACAAGCTGATACAGCCGCATCGCGACCTCGTCGCCGAATTGCGCAACCAGCGTGGAATAGCCATTTTTATAGCGCAGCACCGCCATTCCGCCGTTTCGGCCGCTGGCGCCCCAGCCGACATCGTTGGCCTCGATGACCACGCAATCGACACCGGATTTGGAAAGGTGATGAGCCGTCGAAAGTCCACTGTATCCACCCCCGATAATGGCGACTTCGGTTTCGACATCTCCCTTTAGCAAGGGGAGTTCCGGGCGCCGATTGGCTGTGGCGGCCCAAACCGAGTCGGGGTGGTTGATGAGTTTCGCGGCGTCCAATTATGCTCTCCAGTTTCGGTTGAGACGGTGTCTTTGGGCCTAAGACTGTGTGGCCCGATAGATCTCATCGGCCATGTCCTGGCTGATTTTTCCATCGTTTATATCGGCCTGGACTTTTTGCCGGTCACGGGCCATGGCATCGCCGTATCCACCTCCGCCCGCCGTTTCTATGATCAGCCGGTCGCCTTTGCACAACAGGGTAACCACCTTCGATGGAATGACTTCCTGGCTGCCGTCGGCGCGATGGATTACCGAACGCGCCATTGCGCCATTGCCGCCTCCGTCGATCCCCAAGGGGGCGCTGAAATGTCGTTCGCCGCGGTGCGACAAGGAAATTTCGCCGTCAAGTACTTCATATTCGCGCACGACACCCAATCCTCCGCGGAAAAGCCCGGGTCCGCCGGATCCACTGCGCAGCGCAACCCGATGCACTCGCATTGGAGCTTCCATTTCAATGGCTTCAGCCGGTATGTTCATGCAGTTGGTTGCATCGGTCTCGATTACATCGACTCCGTCGCGATCCATGCAGGCGCCGCTACCTCCCGCTATCGTTTCACCAATGATGAATTTCTCGCCGCTCGGTTTGCGGCCACCGAAGGCCATGACCAGCAGCTCGCCGGCCGAAGCCGCCGGCACCGTCCCGGGCATGACGGGAGCGAGCGCGCCCAGCATGCAGCCGGCAATGCGCTTAATGGTCGCGGTACGTGCATTCACCGGAGCGGGCTCCACCGGGTTGACCAGGCTACCGGGTGGCAGATGCAACGATATTGGCCGAAAACAACCTCCATTGTTCGGTATGGTCGAGTCTGTGAGGGCCCGCACTGCATAGCATGCCGCGGCAAGCGTGCCGGACCGCACGCAGTTCATCGGCCCTTTTACTTGCGGGCTGGTCCCTTCGAAGTCGAATCCGATATTGCCGTCCTTGACGGTAACGGTCACTTCGATGCGAATCTGCTTGTCCAGTTCGATACCGTCGTTGTCGAGGTAGTCGACATAATGGTATGAGCCCGCAGGTATAGCCAGCAAGGCTTTGCGGGTCATGATTTCCGAGCGCGTCAACAAATCGTGGAAAATGCGCTCGAGATGGCCCGCGCCGTAGACGTCGGCGAGCTCGGCGACACGCCGGGCACCCACGTTGCAGGCGGCGATTTCGGCGTTCAGGTCGCCCATGAAGGCATCTGGCGTGCGTACGTTTTGTCGCAGCATTTTCACCAGTGTGTCGTTATAAGCGCCCGCCACGCGCAATTTCAGAGGCGGGATGCGGATTCCTTCCTGATAAATTTCAGTGGCATTGGTCGGAACCGAGCCGGCCGTCATGCCGCCCACATCGCCGTGATGCGTCATGGCGCCGCTCAACGCAATGACGCGGCCGCGATGGAAGACCGGCGCCACAACAGCGATGTCAGGGAGATGGGTTCCGCCACAATAAGGATCGTTGATGATATAACTGTCGTTTTCCTGCATGGTTGCCACCGGATAAGCCTCGATAATGGCGGCGACGGCTGGAATAAGCGTGGCCAGATGAATTGGAATCGCACAGGCCTGGGCGAGCGTCGTGCCGTCCGGAGTGAACAGGCTGGCCGAGGCATCCAGCCCTTCTTTGACAATGGGTGAAAACGAACTCTTCAGTAGCGTCATCTCCATTTCATTGGCAATACCTTCCAGCTTGTTGCGCACGACTTCAACTGTAATGGGGTCCAGGTCCGCGGGACCGGCCGCAGGTATTTCCCGGTGCTTGGCGTTCATATCCATGTCACGCTCCTTGAAAATCAAACTGTAGTGATTAAAAGATTGCCGCCCTCGACCACCCGCGCCTGCCAGCCAGGTTCCACGACGATGGTCGTGTCGGTTTGCTCGATGATGGCGGGACCCTGGATCAGGGCGCCAGGTGCCAGCGCTTCGCGCTCGAATACCTGCGCATCGACATAGCCATCGGTACTCACCATGATTTTGCGGTTGTTCTTGCGGGCTTGCATGCTGTTATGCCGATACGCCGGAGATGGGCTTTCGGCATGGGCAAAAGCCTGATGTATCGTGCGCAGATTGACGATCTGGGCGGGGAAATCGGTGCTGTGACCATAAACCCGGTTGTGTGCCGCGAGAAAGTCTGTACGCAAGCGGCCGATGGGATCCGCGTCATCCGTATCGATTGGTATCTCAAGATAATAAGATTGGCCCACATAGCACACATCGGCAAAATGGAAAATCTTCACCTTGCTGCGCTCTATGCCTTCGGCGGCCATCAGGCCAAGGCATTCCTCATCCAGATTGCGACATGCCGCTTTCATTGGCTCAAGAGCCCGCGCTTCGAGCGGATACGGAAACGAAATGGCCATTTCGTGTTCGACCGGAGCATCGAGCAGCCCTGCCGCCGATAGCACGCCTGGATGCAGCGGCACGATGATGCGGCGCATGCCAAGTTCACGTGCGAGTGCATTGGCGTGTATGGGACCTCCTCCGCCCAGGGGCAGCAGCGCGAACTGGCGCGGGTCGACTCCTCGTCCTACAGATACCAGCCGGATTCCTTCGGCCATATTGGAGTTGACAACGCGGTGGATGCCGAAGGCGGCCTGCTCGACCGACATTCCCAAAGGTTTTGCGATGGATTGTTCGATAACCCGCCAGGCCAGTTCAGGTTCGAGCTTGAGCATGCCTCCTGCGAAATAATCGGGATTCACGTAGCCGAGCACCACCGAGGCGTCCGTCACTGTTGGCTTGTCGCCTCCGCGTCCGTAACAGGCCGGCCCCGGTTCGGATCCCGCCGAGAGGGGGCCGACCTTGAGGCCGCCGGCCCCATCGATCCAGGCTATGCTTCCGCCGCCGGCACCAATCGCATTGACGTCGACCATCGGCACTCGGACTGCGTAAGTATCGATCATGCCCTCGGCGGCGATCATGGGCTTGCCCTGGCTGATCAGCGCGATGTCGGAGCTGGTCCCGCCGATATCGACTGTAATGACATCGTCGATGTGAGCCTCTTGCCCGACCATGCGCCCGCCGATCACGCCTGCGGCCGGCCCGGATAGAAACAAGCGCACCGGACGCCGCCTGGCAACGTGGGATGAGGCTATTCCACCGCGCGATTGCATCAATTGCAGAGGAGCGTTGACTCCGATCTTTATCAGATCGCGTTCCATCTCGGCGAGATAGCGGTCCACTCCCGGCTTGATGTAGGCATCGAATGCCGTGATGCATGTGCGTTCATATTCGCGAAATGCCGGATCCACCTCGCTGGAAATAGAGACCATGATGTCTGGCGCAATTTCATGGATGATTTCGCGGGTGCGCAACTCATGGGCCGGATTCAGGAAGGAAAACAAATAAGAGACGGCAATCGCTTGAACCCCCGCATGCAATAGTTCTTGCACCGCCAGTCGGACCGATTCCTCATCGAGTGCGGTCAATATGTCACCGCTTGCGGTGATTCGTTCACGCACTTCTTTGCGCAATGCTCCCGGAACCAGGAATACTGGCGTTTGCGGCACGAGTGCCAGGTCGTACATGGCGTGCCGGTTCTGCCGGCCAATTTCGATCACGTCCTTGAATCCCTGTGTGGCCAGCAGGCCGAGTTTTGCCCCTTTGCGTTCCAGTACGGCATTGGTCGCGGCGGTCGTACCGTGCACAAAGCGGGCGATTTGCCCGGGCTGCACATCCCATTCCCGAATCATGTATTCGACGGCGTGGCGCACCCCGGCGCTGGGGTTGGCGCGGGTGGTCGGGATCTTGACCAAACGCACTTCCGCATTGGCGCCGCGGCACACCACATCGGTAAATGTGCCTCCGATATCCACTCCGATTTCATAGAAGGCACTGTTCTGTTGTCTGGTGTCGGTCATGATGTACTGTCTCTCTCGTGTTTGCCGATTTTTAAAAGATATCTGCGCTTGTCAGTTTCCAGGTAGGGGGAAAACCAGCATGTCGGCGGCATTCCATCCCATTTTCACGGCGCTGCCGGGCATGGCCTGGATTACGCCTTTGCAACTGCGGTTCTGGGATGCGACAGTGAAGTCTCCGCAGGCGGATTGAAGGAAAACCATGCTTTTCTCTCCGGTGAAAATCACTTCGGACACCCGCCCATCAAGCAGGCCGGTATAGCCGTTGATATGTGATCCCTCCGGTACCAGTTCAATTTTTTCCGGCCTCAGCACCACCAGAACTGGATCTCCCACCTCGATGTCCGGGTTGTCCCTGACCAGGCAGGCCTCTTCGCGGCCTTCGATGCGTATCAGCGCGCAGCCATTCTCGCGTCCGATCATGTTCCCTGACATGCGATTGGTTTTACCGATGAATTCGGCCACAAAAAGCGTTGCCGGTCTGCCATAAATTGCCTGCGGGGTATCGAATTGCTCGACTCGCCCGTTATTCATCACGGCAATCCGGTCGGCCATGGCCATGGCCTCGTGCTGGTCATGCGTCACGAAAATCGTGGTAATCCGCAGGCGCCGCTGCAATTGCCGCAATTCGATCTGCATGGATTCGCGCAGCTTGGCATCCAGAGCGCTGAACGGCTCGTCGAGCAATAATGCGGTCGGGTTGGTGACAATGGCGCGCGCCAGCGCGATGCGTTGTTGCTGGCCGCCGGAAAGTTGGGCAGGAAACCGTTCGGCGAGATGACGCATCTGTACCAGGTCAAGCGCGCCCTCGACCTGAGGCGCTATCTGCCGCTTGGGTGTGCCGTGCATCTTCAAGCCGAATGCAACGTTCTGCCATACGGTCAAGTGAGGAAACAAGGCATAGCTTTGAAACACCATGCCCAGATCGCGTTTATGGATAGCTTGTTTCAAGACCGAGGCATCATCGATACGAATGTCTCCGGCCGAGGGCGTTACCAAGCCGGCTATGCTCCTGAGCACGGTTGTCTTGCCACAGCCGGATGGCCCCAGCAAGGCAACGAATTCGCCAGGCTGCACCTCGAGATTCATATCCGACACAACCGTTTGCGATTGGTAGGATTTTTCCAGCCCGATAATGGCCAGATGCCCCCTGTGCCGCGGTGACTCATGCAGGTTCCGATCAGTCATTTTCATGCCTGGCTTTCTCTGGACGCGAACATCATATTGCCGACCCCGAAAATACGTTCCAGAAGCAGCAGCGCAACAATCACTATGAAAATCTGGACTGTTGAAATGGCCGCTACGGCGGGATCGTAGTTGTAAATGAGATAACTCAAGAGCATGACCGGCAGTGTTGTCGTATCTGTATTCGTCAGCAGCAACGCGACAGCCACCTCGTCGAAGGACATCAGAAATGCGAAGATGGCTCCCGCCAAAATTCCTGGCCGGATCAAAGGCAGGGTTACGTACCAGAAGGTTCGCAATGGCCCCGCGCCGTGTACCGCCGCGGCATATTCGATTTCTTGATTGGCATTGACATAAACGCCAAAAACGGTGCGCATGACATAAGGCACGATGATTACAGTATGTCCCGCCACCAGCGCCGCGAAGGAACTATCCATGCCGATTTTTGGCACAAAAAACAATAGCCCGGTGGCTAGAATAATGGTGGGCAGGCTCAGTGGCGAGAGCAGGAACATCTGGATTTCGCGCAGGCCGCGCATGGGATGGCGCACCATTACTATGGCGGCGGGTACGGCAAGGATTACCGCAAGGAACGTCGAGGCGCAGCCAAGCCGGAAACTGTTCCACAGGGGCAATAGAAACTGCGGATCGGACAATACCTTGTTGAACCAGCGCAAAGACAAGGCAGGCGGAGGGAATGTGACGAAATCGCCGGGGGTGAGCGCCACGGCCACTACAATCAGGACGGGAACCAGCAGAAAGAACACCATGGCGGCGATATAGGCTTTGAGCAGGATGCTGAAATGGCTCATGGCCGGGCCTCGTGCGCCGTGTGCCGCAAACGCGCCTGCAGCCATAAAAGGGCAAGTACAACCGCCAGAAGAATAATTCCGAGCGCGGCCGCCGTCGGCCAATCCGATGCCACCGTCAGACGCTGGTAAATGAGCAGCGGCAGTACCATTGTGGAATTTTTACCAAGCAGCATTACGGTAACGAAGCTGCCTATGGTCAGTGTGAATGTCAGGATGGAACCCGTGATGATGCCCTCCGTGCAGAGCGGCAGCATGACGTGGTAGAACACCCGCGCGCGATGCGCGCCCAGCACCTGGGCCGCTTCTTCGATACTTGCGTCCAGCGTTTCGATGGTGCTTGCAATCGCCAGCACCATGAAGGGCAAAAGGACGTGGACGAGTGCGATCGTGATGCCCGTCCAACTGTACATGAGGTCGATGCCGGGCAGCCCCAGGCCGTGCAAAACGGCATTGATCACGCCGTTGCTGCCCAGTATCACCATCCATCCGAAAGAACGGACGACCACGCTGACAAGCAGCGGGGCCACCAACACGAAGACCAATGCGGCCTTCCAGCCCCCCCTAGCCCGTGCGATGGCATAGGCCAGGGGATACCCCGTAATCAGGCATATGGCAACGACGACGACGCCCAGCATGAGTGTTTGTCCGAGTACTCGCAGATAGTACGGGTCGCTGGCGACTTTTATATAGTAGGCGGCGGTCAGCGTCCCGCTATCGGGCGTCTTCAGGCTCTGCTGAAAATTGATCAGCAACGGGCCGACAAAAAAAACCAGCAGGAACAGCACGGCGGGCGCCAGCAAAACAAGTGGCTTCCACTTGAAGGCGGGCCACATGCTTGCTTGCCCGGAAAAGACGGTGTTCGATACTTTCCGACTTTGGGCCATTGCCGTTCATCCATAATAATGAGGGTTGTGGCTTATTGAATCTCTTTGTTCCAGCGTTCGACCCAGCCGGGAATTTTGTCAATGATTTCGGAATAGGGAGGAATAATGACGCGGTCGGCCGACGTCACCTTGTTCTTGATGTCGGGTGGGTAGACCACGGTCTTGTTTGTAATTCCGTATAGGATGGTTTCGGCATGGCCAAGCTGTCCTTTGGGTGAGAGGGCGCAGTTGAGGTAATCCCAGGCGATATCCGGCGAGTTTTTCACCTTTGAAATCAATACGGATCCTGCAATGGTGTTGGGCTGGGGTATATAGAAACCGGCCCATGGATTGCCTTTGTCGATGAAGCTGTGTGCGCGCCCATCCCAATATAGGACAATGTCGGCGGTCTTGGTTCCAAAGAGATTCAGGGCTTCGACGGGCGTATTCCAGAATTTGACGATATAAGGCTGCATGGCCTTGATTTTCTGGAATGCGGTGTCGATACTGCCCCCATATTGTTGAGCGACAAACCAGATGAATTCAGGTCCCCAGGTGTACGTGCCCGATGGCCAGGCTATTTTTTTGCCATACTTGCCTGCAATGATTCCTTCGATGAGATCCTTCCAGGAGGCGGGGGGATTCTTGATCGCTTCCTTGTTGTACATGACACCCATGGCGCCAAAATTCAGGACGACCGAATAATCATTCCAGGGTTTGTGAAAGGAGTCGGGGATGTCTTTCAGATAAGGCACTTTGGCCTGCGTGATTTTATCGAGCAGCCCTTCGCGGCCGGCGCGAAAACTGTCTGCCTCGGCCAGCGTGATCACATCGATCGGCGGCTTGGATGGATTGGCGCGGATTTTATTCAACCATGCCGCCGATTCGCCCGTCAGCACGTCGACCTTGACGCCGGTCTTCTTTTCAAAACACGAAACAAAATTCTTTTTGACGGAATCGGCCCAGATCCCGCCATAAGCCGTGGCGACTATCTTGTCGGGTTTGTTCTTCGCATTGACAGTTGGTACGGTTAGCGTCAGGCCGGCCAATAGGACGGCTCCCAATATGCCTGAAGAAGCTCTTGAAATTGCTCGCATGTGTTTTCCTTTGGTGATGGGCGTTATCACTCGACGCAGCGCTTTCGGAGCCGCGTAAATGATAAGGTTTGGTGTTTTTGTTGTATCGCATATCGATATGTAAATATCGATATGCTATATCCATACTACCTTTTTGAGATAGCTTGTCAAGGATTTTGTGTACGGCCGCCGACTTGCGCCGACGCTGAAACACATTGCTTGTCTGAACGATTTTGCAGTTCATCGAATTGCTGGATGCAAGGCGCGTTGACGAACTGCAAATCCTTTATTCCCGCGTTCGGGTTTTCCCGGAAATGATGCGGAATGTCTCAACCGCTGGGAAATGCAGTTGCGTTACATGCCCGGGTCTATCGCTACATGGATGGAAAGCTTCTATCGTTTGGCCGATATATCTGCAACGATGCATCGCGGTATGCGACGCCGAAGGAGCTCTCATGAAGTTGTCCATCCCTGCCGCGGCGGGCGCTTTTGCCGCTGGCCTGCTGTCGCTGACGGCCCACGCGGCAACCTTTGTCTATGTTTCCAACGCGGGCGATGGGAATATTTCAGTCTACAGACTGAATGCCGGCAATGGCGCTTTGCAAGCACTGGGCACGGCTCCAGCCGGAATGGCCGCAATGCCCATGGCCATCAGCCCCGATCGTCGCTATCTTTATGCTTCGATCCGGTCCAAGCCCTATTCGGTCATTTCCTATCTGATCGATTCGAAAACCGGAGCCTTGACTCAGCTTGGCAAGTCGGCATTGCCCGATAGCATGGCGTATGTGTCGACCGACAGAAACGGCCGTTACCTGTTCAGCGCCTCGTACGGGGGTGATGTGATTGCGGTGAATCCGATTGGGCCGCAAGGAGTGGTCCAGGGAGAAAGCCTGCAGATTATTAAAACAGGGCCTCATGCCCATTCGATTCTGCCGGACTTGAGCAACCGGTTTGTCTACGTAGCCAATCTTGGGGCAGACAAGGTGCTGCAGTTTTCCTTCGATGAAAAAACCGGGAGGCTTGAGCCCATAGGCCCGGGATACGTGCGAACGCAGCAAGGATCCGGCCCGCGGCATCCGGCGCTATCGCCCAATGGCCGTTTCCTTTATGAAATAAGCGAGTTGATGGGCATAGTCACGACGTATCGTATCGATCCGTCGAGCGGAGCATTGACGCAGGTGAGTTCGATATCAGGGCTGGACCCGAAGTTGAAATTGCCCAATGGATTGACGGGCCCGACGCCGGCCGGCGATACCACCTCTCGTATTTGGGCCGCCGACATGCATATCACGCCCGACGGCCGCTTTGTGTATGTGTCCGAGCGCACCAGCAGTACGATTTCCGCTTTTTCCGCCGACCCGCTGACCGGCAAGCTCGATTACCTGTCCACTACCAAGGTAGAGAAGCAGCCGCGTGGTTTCAATATCGATCCGCGCGGCAACTATATGGTGGTTTCCGGGGAAAAATCGAACAAGGTCGGGGTGTATGCCATCGACCGGAAAACCGGCGGCCTGAACCTGCTAGGACAATACCCGGGCGGCAAGGGCGCCAACTGGGTTGAGATCGTGGAGTACAACTGATCCGGTATGTGGCTTGCCCGGATGCCGCGATCATCTCAGCAAGTAGCTTTCCAGAATGCCCATGACAAATTCGGCGTATTGGGTCACATTGACGGCCTGGTTGCGATATTTGCGCCGCTTCAGGTACCAGTCCTGCATCATGGCCTTGATGACAGAAGAAAGCAGGCGTGCATCGATGGGTTTGAAAGCCTGCGCGGCAACGCCTTGCTCAATGATGTCGAAAATAATATTTTCGATTTCAAGTTCGATCGCGATGGCTTCTTTTTTTTCTTTGGCGGGCAGGCTTTTGGCTTCCATGAATGAAAAGCTGAACCACGCCAGCATAAGTTCGCTGAGGTATAAATGGGTTTTGATTGCCGCAAATAATTTGTCCCGGGCGGCATCGATGCCTTGTGTGTAGGCCAGCATGGTGCGCCGGGTCAGGATGAACCCGTGACTCTGGATCAGATGGATCAGATCGTCCTTGTTCTTGATGTAGGCATACAGGCCGCCAATGCTGAAGCCCGAGTCGGCGCACAGGTCTCGCAGCGACATGGCGTGAAAGCCGTTTGAACTGGCCAGCCGCAAGGTCGATTCAATAATGCGGGCCAGGTTCTTGACCGCTACATATTCCTTTTTAATGCGAATGCGATCCTTGTTTTTACGGTACAGCTCGCGATAGATTTCATCTTTGGAAAGACTCAGTTCGATCTTGAACGATTCAAAATCAGAAATCATGTTTGTCCACTTCTTGTTCGGCGGTAAAAGACAGCCTGTTTGCCCGCGGCCCTGGCTGGCGCTTCCGCTTCATGCGCGAACCACTATGCCATTTGTCAGAACGGGGATAATGGAACAGGTATCCAGGGCGGCGGAATGCTCAATATCGGCCTGCATGCCGCGATCGAGCATGCGCAGCCCGACTTTTGACGACAGCAGTATATCGAGCGGATCGTTTTGCCGAGCCAGACGCATGGCTGCAATGGCCGAATCGCTCAGTGCTATTCGACTCTTTCCTCCCAGTTCGAAAAGCAGGCTGACGAAGTAGCCGGCGGCAAAGAAATCTTCCAGCGAAAAGGTGCCGCGCGAGCCTGCGCATACGAGCAGTATGGTTTCTGTCTGGAAGTGCCGCAGCAAGTGGTCTACCACCGCGCGGGCATTGAGCAGGGCGCCGATGTATACATGCCGGCATGCCTGCGCCTTGCACAATGCGACGGTGCCATTGGTTGTGGAGTAAATAAGATCCTTGCCGGCAAGCAGTGAAGCGCGCATTGCCAGAGGGTTGTAGGCATGAAATCCGGAAAGCGTGTCGGCGTGATATTCGCCGGCAAGGACGAAGCCCTCCGGTTCGCGCACACCGGCCAGCTGCCTGGCCTGGGCCTCGTCCAATGCGGGTACGACCGATCGGGCGCCCTGTTGCAACGCTGTGACAATGGTGCTGGTGGCAAAGATGATATCCAGCACAATGGCCACCTTGCCCGGCGCCCGCTGCGGATCGAGATCGTCTTTGCGGGCAATCACATTTATTTTTTGCACACTATGGTCCTGTTTATGCCGACAGGTCCTGGCCTGTTTGGCTGACTTGGTCCCTGAGCAGGTTCTTGCGGATTTTCCCGGTCGATGTCTTAGGCAGTTCGCCAAAGACAACCCTTTTGGGTACCTTGAATGAGGCCATGCCGGCGCGGCAGAATTCGATGATGTCCTGTTCGTTTACGGCGCCGGCATTTTCTTTCAGGCAGACAAAGGCGCAGGGGACTTCGCCCCAGTGCGGATCGGCCTGCGCAACCACAGCCGCCTCGTACACCATAGGGTGCCGATACAGCACTTCTTCGATTTCCTGGCTGGAAATGTTTTCACCGCCGGAAATAATAATGTCCTTGCTCCGGTCCTTGACTTCAACATAGCCGTCTGGGTGCATCACCGCCAGATCGCCGGTATGGAACCAACCGTTTTTAAAGGCCTCCTGTGTGCTCTTTGCGTTTTTCAGATAGCCTTTCATCAGGGTATTGCCCTTGAGCACGATTTCGCCCAATGTTTTTCCATCGGCAGGCACGGCAATACCCTCGGCAAGGTGCAGGACCTGCACTTCGTCGATCGCGAAATTGGCGACGCCCTGGCGCGCCATTTTCTGAGCAAGCTTGTCGGGCGCCAGGCCTTCCCAGTCGTCCTGCCATACGCACAGGGTTGACGGCCCATAGGTTTCGGTGAGCCCGTACAGATGGGTAATGCTGAATCCGATTTTCTGTGCGCGCTGAATCACCGGGCTGGGCGGCGCGGCGCCGCCCAGCCCGAACTGGACCGGGTTGGCGAACACCGTGCCTCGTTTGTCGAAGTCGCTGAGCAGCAGGTTCAATACCACCGGCGCGCCGCACAGATGCGTGACCCGATGCTGCTCAATATGCGCCAGTACTGTTTCAGCCTGGATTTTTCGCAGACAGACATGCGTGCCGCCGACAGCCGTGATCGCCCAGGGATATCCCCAGCCGTTGCAATGAAACATGGGCAGGGTCCATAAATACACCGTATCGGGATTCATATTGAAAGCCATGGCATTGCTCATGGCTGCCAGATAGGCGCCCCGATGGTGGTACACAACTCCTTTTGGATTGCCTGTGGTGCCCGACGTATAGTTAAGCGATATGGCATTCCATTCGTTATCGACTTTTTGCCAGGAGTATTCGGGGTCGCCTGCCTCAATCATGTCTTCATAGGTCAGCGCGGCAAACCCTGGAGCCGATTTGGCAACGCGTTCGATGCTGGCGAGCAAAGGGGGATTTTCCAGGCCCTTTACAACTTCGGCAACCAGGGCTTCGAATTCAGTATCGTAAAACAGCAGGCGCGCTTCGCCATGCCCGAGAATAAAACGCAGCGTTGCCGCATCGAGCCGGGTATTCAGGGCATTGAGCACTGCGCCGGCCATGGGCACGGAATAGTGGCTTTCCAGGAGCTCGTGGCTGTTGAAACACAGCACTGCCACGGTATCGCCGGCCTTGATGCCGATTTCCTGCAAAGTGCATGCCATGCGACGGCAGCGCTGGTGGAGTTGAAGATAGCTGAGGCGGGTGTCATCGTCTATGACCGCCGTCTTTTCAGGGAATATCTGGGCCGCGCGTTTCAGGAAGCTGATGGGGGTGAGCGCCGAATAGTTCGCCGGACATTGATCGAGGCCGTGCTCATATTTGTTTTCCATGTCTGTCTACCCTTGGTTGCCTGAAAGATATTTCGGGTTGCTGATGGCCAGCTTTGCTGTGGTGAGATCCGTAAGCAGCTCGTGCAGCGGTTCCTGTGCGGCCGGCCCGATGCGGCGTTCTTTGATCAGCGCGGCCAGGGTTTCTTCGGTGGCGGCCCTATGCGGATCCGCGGCAATGCTTTGTAGGAAAACGCGTATCCGCTTGGTGCTCTCCTGCTCCGCCGCGTCCCGCTGTGCCAGTTCGCGTGCGGCAATGGCCATTGCATTGGCTATCATGCGTGTTTCATAGACTTTTTCGGGCGGCAGCAGTGGCAGCAGTTCATCCAGCAGGGTGCGCCGCGCTACATGCAGCAGTTCGGGGCCGTGCGGCAGGTTAATCATGGCTTTTCCCAATTTCATGGATCTGGGCGAGCAGATCGGATTCGATCTCGGGCAGCATGCGTCCGGTCAGCGCAAGTTCAAGCGAGGACTGCTCCCCTGATAAATGGCGTTGCGCCTGCTGCAGGGCGATAATCGCCCAGCGGGTCATCGCCATGATTTCCCAATACAGGACTTTGCCGGTATCGACAGGCTTTCCCGAAAGGCTCGAGTAGCCCTCGAACAGTTCATTTTTGTGGCCCACGCCCCCTACTTGCCGATCATTGACTCCGAATCGCCAGCTTTTCGAGCAGAGCCATCCCAGGTCTTCGTAAGGGTCGCTCCAGGCGGCAAATTCCCAGTCGAGGATTGCGGTCAGCTGTCCATTTTCCGTCATATAGTTGCCGGTACGAAAGTCGCCGTGGCACAAGACGAGCTCGCTGCCGCCCGGGACGTGATCCTGCAGGTAATTAAGCGACCACTCCAGGACGGGATGCGGCTCGGGTATGGAGCCCAGCGCCTGACGATAGGTCTGGATGCGGTGAAGGGCGGGGCTCGCCTGGGGTATGGGCAGAAAATCAAGGCTGGGATGAGGTGGCCTGACTTGATGCAGGCGGGCCAGTTCGACACCCAGTTGCACGGTGAGGGTGTGTGCCTGCGCTTCGTTGAGTGCTCCCCGTAGCAATTGGCGCGGCGAGGCCGAGCCACGAGCCCGGCTCATGATGCAGAATGCCTCGCCGACCAGGGATTCATCTTCGCATAGCCACAAGGGCTGCGGAACGGTTACTCCAGCCCGGTATGCGGCGGCCAGCACATGAAACTCTTGCGGACGACTCAGGCTGGCCGCTATGCGCGACGGGGCGTCGCTGCGCACTACCAGTTCTTTGCGCCCGGGGCTCCGGCCGCCGGCGAGATCTACCGTCAGGGCATAATTGTTTTGTATTGCGCCGCCCGACAAGCGGAAAAACTCGAGCACGCCCACCTTGTCGGCGTGAGTCTGGAGCCTGACAAACTGCGCAAGGGCCTTGGCGGTGTCTTCGAGCTCCATGCCTTATCCCCAGTGCCAGAAATCGCCACCCTCGGCCAGCAGGTTTTTGGACAACACCATTTTGTGGACTTCCGATGCACCATCCACCAGCCGAGCCTGGCGGGCGTACCGGTATATCCATTCGAGAGGCGTATCTTTGGAATAACCCCGGGCGCCGCACAATTGAATGGCGGTATCCACCGATTTGTGCAAGGTTTCCGACACAATGACTTTAGCCATGGAGACTTCCTTGCGGGCAAAATCGCCCTGATCCAGCTTCCAGGCCGCGTGCATGGTCAGCAGACGGCCGATCTGGACATTCATGGCTGCTTCGCCCAGCAACCATTGCACGCCTTCGCGGTCGGCCAGCCTGACGCCGAACGATTCCCGCTGCGATACATATTCGCCGGCGATTTCGAGAGCCCGCTTGGAAAGGCCGAGCCAGCGCATGCAGTGCGTCAGGCGCGCGGTACCCAGGCGTATCTGCGTCAATTTCAGGCCGTCGCCGATTTCCATCAAACGGTTTTCATCGGGAATGCGCAGGCCATCGAAGCGCAATTCGCAATGACCGCCGTGTTCCTCGGGCCCCATGATGGGAATGCGGCGCACCACTTCCCAGCCAGGATCGTCTTTGTGAAACATGAAGGCCGTCAAGCCTTTGCGGCTATCGTCGGACGTGCGGGCGATAAGAATGAAATGCGCCGCGACTCCGGCCCCTGTGATGAAATGCTTGGTTCCGTTGACCACCCAGTGGTCGCCCTTGCGTTCGGCGCGAGTCTGCATCATGGACGGGTCGGACCCGCAGCCGGGAGCGGGCTCTGTCATGGCGAACGATGAACGCACCTGGCCATCGATGATCGGTTGCAGCCAGCGGTCTTTTTGCGCCTGGGTGGCGATCTTGTTCAGTATGATCATATTGCCGTCGTCGGGCGCCGCGGAATTGAACACTACCGGCCCGAAAATCGAACGATTCATTTCTTCGTAGCAGGCCGCCATGTCTGTCACTTGCAGGCCTTGGCCGCCGCGGTCGCGCGGCATCTGCAGACACCACAAGCCGTGCTGTTTTGCCTTGCTTCTTAACGTTTGCAGCAAGGCTTCATCAATGTTCTCGTGTTCATCGTATGACCCGGGGGTCTTTTCCAGCGGGATAAGTTCGCTGTCGACAAATTCCCTGATGCGCTTGCGATAGGCTTCGCCTACATCTGAAAGTGTGAAGTCCATAGTGTTGTATTCCTTATAGAGTGGACTGCAGATGGCCGCCATCCACGACAATCGAGCTGCCCGTCATGTAGGCCGAGGCGTCGGAAGCCAGCAACAGCAATGCGCCATCCAGGTCGGAGGCATTCCCCAGCCGGCGCTGGGGAATGCGCTTGATCAGGGCCTGCCCGGGCTCTGAAGCAAAAAAGTCGCGGTTAAGGTTTGTTTCGATATAGCCGGGCGCCAAGGCATTGACACGGATACCGTAGCGAGCCCACTCCAGCGCCAGGGCCTTGGTCATTTGCTCGAGGCCGGCTTTCGAAACCGTGTAGGGAAGCACATGGCCGGCCACCCGGTGCCCGAGGATGGAAGAGATATGAATGATGGAACCAGGCTGCCCCGCGTCAATCAACCGCCGGGCGGCTTCCTTGCTGACCATCCAGCAGCCTTTTAGGTTGACATCGAGCACCTGGCCCCATTCCTCGGTGGAAAGAGAAAGCGCATTTTTGTTGGCGGTGACCCCGGCCGTACACACGGCAATATTGATCAGGCCGCAAAGCGCCTGTGCCTGTTCGAAGCCGGACCGGATACTGGATTCATCGGTGACGTCGATAGACACTGCATGAGCCTCTATCCCGAATTCTTTCAGCCCGCGTGCCAATTGATTCAGCGGCTCTTGCCGCCGCCCCGCCAGTATCACCTTGGCTCCCGCGCGGCCGAGGGTTTGGGCGAAATGCGCTCCCAAGCCACCTGCCGCTCCTGTGACCAATGCGACTTTTCCAGCCAGGCTGAACTTGTCAGGCATTGATGTCTCCTTTTTGCTGCTTTGATTTGTTTGCTGTCTGAAAAGAATTATAGAACGATCGTTCGATTTTTTCAATAGACGAGGCGTATTCGCAGTTGGCCCCTGGCATGCGGTACCCATGCTCAAAGTCGCCGGGCGGCGCCTTTTGCCGTGATGCCGAGGATCGCATCTTTGAAATTGCATGGACGTGCGGTGGATTCTATATATCATTATTTAATAACGATATGCTCATTCATTCGTTCTCAATAGGGTTCCCTACCGTTAAGCTGACATTAACTAATTACTCTGCATAGGGGTTCGCCCTATGCCTTTGCCAGAAGCAGCCATGCAAAAAATCCATGTGATCCACGAAAATGACGCCTGGGTCGAACCTTTACGCAGCGCATTTGCGGAACTCGACCTGCCTTACGAAGAATGGTTTCTCAGCGAGGGCCTGCTGGATCTGTCCAGCGCTCCGCCGCAAGGCGTGTTCTACAACCGCATGAGTGCGTCTTCGCATACTCGCGATCATCGTTATGCGCCGGAATATACGGCGGGCGTATTGGCGTGGCTTGAATCGCATGGCCGTCGTGTGATCAACAATAGCCGCGCGTTGCAGCTTGAGGTCAGCAAAATCGCCCAATATGCGGCGCTGTCGAATTTCGGCATCCGCACGCCATATACCATCGCCGCGGTGGGGCGCGACAACATTGTTGCGGCAGCCAAAAAAATGAATGGCGCCTTCATTACCAAACATAATCGGGCTGGAAAAGGCCTGGGCGTGCATTTGTTTCATACGGTTGAGGCACTGGAAAGCCATGTCGACAGCGCGGAGTTCGAAGATTCCGTCGATGGCATTACCCTGATTCAAGAATACATCCGTGCCCCTGAACCCTATATCACCCGTGTCGAATTTGTCGGCGGGCAATTCATGTATGCGGTGCGTGTCGATACCTCGCTTGGATTCGAGCTTTGTCCCGCCGATGTTTGCCAGGTAGGCGATGCATTCTGTCCGGTCGGAGAAACGGCACCCGTGGCCGCCGCGCCGCGCTTCCAGATCATCAAGCAATTCAATGACCCGATCATCGATCGCTACAGCCGTTTCATTGCCAATAATGGCATAGGCATTGCAGGCATAGAGTTCATCACGGATGCGCGTGGCGAGATCTACACCTACGACGTCAACACCAATACCAATTACAACAGCGATGCCGAAGCTCAAGCCGGCCTGTTCGGCATGCGTACGATTGCCCGGTATCTGGGAGAAGAATTGGGCAAACTGAATGGAACTCGTCAGGTGCTGTCGGCTGTGGCCTGATTCTTGCCTGATTCAATAGTCGGCCGCGTTGTGTGCCAGGCGGCGACAGCGCAGGCGATTTGAATCGAGCCACCCAACAGCATGGCGAAGTGCAGCCCGGCGACCGGCGTTCCGGCGCTGGCAAACAGGGCGCCCAGGATGGCTACTCCCAGTGTGGCCCCCGCAATTCTGGCGACATTGATCAATGCCGAAGCGGTGCCCGATCGTGCCGCGGAAACGGCGCCCATCGCCATTCCCATCAGCGGCCCGGTGGCCAATCCCATGCCGGCGCCCGCCAGTAGCAGGCCCGACTCGGCGTAGGCCAGAGATGTCCATTCGGCGGTGACGCCCAGGACCAGTAGCCCGCATCCAATCATCGCGACGCCGCCGCAAGCAAGTAGGCGCATGCCTGTTTTTTCGGCAAGCCTGCCAGTAAAAGGCGACATAAGCAGGAAGACCAGAGCCATGGGCATCAGTGCGAGTCCCGCCTGCGTGGCACTAAAAGTGCCCTGGGTTTGCCAGATCAATGGCAGCAGAAACAGGACGCCATACATGCCGAAAGTCATACCCGCGGTGGCGACGATCGCGCCGCGAAACGCGGGCGCGCGAAACATGTCCAACGGAACCATCGCTGTGGCGCCTTTGGCTGTTTCGACCCGGATGAACAGCAGGAGCGACAGGATTGCAATGGCTAGCGCTCCCAGGGCCGCGGTACGGTCGTGATTGGTTTCGATGGCTGCGATGGCGAGACCGCCCAGAGCCAACGCTCCAAGCACTTGGGCCGCCAGATCGAAGTGGCGTTTTTCAGGATCGGACGATTCGGGAATGGCCGGTATGGCCAGTGCCAAGGCGAGCAGGCCGACAGGAACGGCCAGGAAGAAAATGCTGCGCCATCCGAACCATTTGATCGACAGGCCGCCGAGAGTCGGCGCAATGGCAAATGCCAGGCCATTGCAGGCGGCCCAGATCCCCAGAGCCCGGTCACGTTGCTTGCTGTCGGGCCAGACCACTCGCAGGATGGCCAGAGAGGCCGGAGTCATCAGCGCCGCCCCTGCTCCGGCAAGAGTGCGGCCGGCGATCAGCAAGGCAAGGTTTGACGACAAGCCGCACAGAAGCGAGGCTGCCGTGAAAATCGCAATGCCGGTCATGAAGACCCGCTTTCGGCCATACAGATCGGCGAGCAATCCTCCAGTCAGGAGCAAAATAGCGTAAACCAGGTTGTAGCTGTCGACGACCCACTGCATGGCCGCAACGCTTGCCTTGAAATACGTGGCGATAGGGCCCACCGCGAGATTGACGACAGCCGTGTCGATCTGGGCGATCAGCACGGCCATGCATAGTGCTGCGAGAGCCAGCTCCCCGCGATTGTTCAAATGAGCCTTTGGAACGGGCGAGTAAATCGATTTCGAATATGTTTTCCTGTGTTTCATGGCAGCCGTTTATGTCCAGAGGATTGAGTCCTACAGTAACCGGATGCCGCGCTTGAATGCTTCGTTGCGCATCGAAGCATGTACGCCTGTTCGGGCGTAAGATTTAAAGCTCTTCCCGGAGGATCGAAAATGAATTCCCTGCCCAGTATTTCCTCGGTAGCCTTCCTGATTGCCGACCCGACCCGGGCGGCCATGCTGCTGGCCCTGCTGGACGGGTGCGCCCGGCCGGCGGGCGAGTTGGCGTATGCCGCGGGAATTACCGCCCAAACTGCCAGTGCGCATTTGTCCAAGATGCTGGAAGGCGGCCTGCTTTTGTGCGAGCAAGAAGGGCGGCACCGTTACTATCGGCTGGCGGGCTCGCATGTGGCCCAGGCACTTGAAAGTCTGGCGGTGATCAGGCCTTCGATTCGGCGCAAACCCCTGAGCCTGCTTGCCAAAGACCTGCATATGGCCCGTTGTTGTTATGACCACCTGGCCGGCCAGTTAGGGGTGGCTGTGACGCAGGCCTTGGTCCTGCGCGGCTTTCTCATTCCCGCGGAGGAAAAGCGCTATGACGTGACCTCCGCCGGTGCGAGGTGGTTTGAGGCAATGGGAATTGATATGCCGGCGATCAAGCCCACTCGGCGGGGGATTGCCCGGCAATGCCTGGACTGGACGGAGCGTTCCCATCATCTGGCGGGACCGCTGGGTGTTCAATTCATGGCGACCTTGTGCGCGTCAGGGTGGCTGCGGCGTTCGAAATCGTCTCGCCTGATTCGGGTGACGCCGCAAGGATGGGCCGGTTTCAAGGAACAGCTTGGCATAGACTCGCAGTCTGTGGCTTGTTCATCTCCTACCTGATCTGGCTGGTGCCGCACGCCGGCTCAGTATGAAAAATCGGCCGCCGGCGCCAGGGTTTGTATCCACCACACAAGCGCGGCGATGGCCAGCCCCAGCAGAGTTGCACCCAGCCGCACAAGCCACGAGTCGCGCGCGCCCGGAAGGCATGCCTGATGTTCGGCATTGACGGGCGCGTTGCCGTGAATCATGGGGCCCATCAAGTTCTTGCCTTGCCGCCGGTACCAGGCGATGGCGCCGACATGCAGGCTGACCAGGGCTATCATGAGCCATTGATTCATGTCATGCAGCTCGGTCAGGGTGTTGGACCAGGCGTCGCTTAAATACGCGAGCGGCCCGGTGGTCATGACGTCGTCATTGGCAAACAGGCCGCTGAAGGCCTGGAAGCCGAATACAGCGAGCAGGGTCACCACCGAGAGCGCGCCCAGGGGGTTGTGGCCGGCTATGTGCGGTGTTTTGCCCTGCAAGTAGCTCAGGATATAGCGGGGGCCGTGGATGAATTGGGTGAATCGGGCATAACGGGGGCCGCAAAAACCCCAGATAACTCGAAACAGGATCAGGCCGAGGATGCACAGGCCGAAGCGCACATGCCAGTCCATCCATAGGCCACCGAGCTTGACCGTGATAAAAGAGCCGATAACGCACAACACCAGGGCCCAGTGGAACAGGCGGGTAGGAAGATCCCAGACGCGAATCATTGCGGTATGTTTGCTCGTGGACATTCGAATTGATCCCGTCGGCGATGCCGGCTGATGTCAGTGCAAGTGAGTCTTGTTGGAGCGTTTCAGCAAATCCATCAGACAGGCCTTCAGGCCGGAGGAAAAGATCGGCACAAATTGCAGGCGGCCGGTTTCATCAATAATGGATTTTATTTCTATGGACTGCTGAGTAAAAGCCTGAGTTCCCCGGGCGTTTTTCTGGTAGGCCTGCAATAGCTTGTTGGCGGCGGCCTGTGCCTGAAATTGCCGGATTTCGGGGGTGTCGGTTTTTGTCGCGTAATGGGTTACCAAACGCTCCATATCGTCGAGAAACAGGCTCAGTGCAAAATCGCCACGGCATTCGGGGCGTTCATAGCCCCATTGGGGTGTTGTCATGTCGGGCCTAATTAATGGTGTGCGATGCCTGCTGTGTTTGCATGTCGAGAATAAGCTGTTCGAGGTGGGGTGATGTGTGCAAAGCGAGCACCGGTGTCGAACTGGCATCGGAATCGTCGCGTTCCAGGTGCAGGGTAATGCTTTGTCCTTCGAAGGCGGCAGGATTGGCCTGAATTTGCACATACTGGTTCAACAGGCGATCGACGGCTTTTTGGGCTTCGAAAAGTTGAGTCGACAGTGTTGAGGCCGAATGCAGTTCGAATTGCTGTTCGATGGTTTTGGCCAAATCCCAGCTAAAAAACATCAGGGCCTTTTGGCCGAAGCAGTCAGGGTGCAAGAAGCCCCAAGTTTGGTTGGCTGCAGAAGTCAAAATCGTTCTTTAAATAAAAAAGTAAGGGTCTGGAAACTACGACAAGGCCGGATCTGGAGGCGGCCCGGCTTACTGTCTGCCTTGCCTGATGGTTTTGCCATCGTAAACGTAGATATCGATTTTATCCGGCTTTTGGCTGTTGGGTGTGGCAAGCGTGAATTTATGGCCTTTTACCGATACTTTGATCTGGCTCGAGCAGGAACCGAATTCCGCCGACATTTTATATCCGCCCTTGCGCACTGTTATCCATCGGTACACGATGGGGCATATGCTGTTGCCGCTATTAATGGAAACCAGCGCTGCCAGGGCCTTGGGCATGGCGAATGCATAGGGAATATTGAGCAAGCCTTCGATTTTCGGCTGCAGTTCGACGTTATCGAGCATAAGCCGCGATTCATAGATGTAGTCGCTGGCTTTGATGCTGAGCGTGCCATAGGGCGTAGGCAGGGTAAGCCGGGAAGGGGCAATCGGCCAATCGGCCGGTGTTGCCCAGCTGGATCCGCATGCCAGGGAAAGCACGGCGATGTTCAGGAGCCGAGAGAAGGTCACAAGGTAATGACGCATGGCATGCTGTTTATGCTGAAATATTACGTCGATAAACGAGCACTTTGTTACAAATGCCTGGAAAAAAAATACAAAAGGTGTAACTGCTATTACATTTCATTTTTTGCTTTTTAGCAAGGTGAGCCGGCTCGGCCGGTTGGCGGAGACCCCTCTGTCTGCCGCGGAGGAACCTGGCCATTTGGCTGAGCCTGCGCGGAAAGCCTCAAAGCGTGCTCGCCATCAAATAGACCAACACGACAAACAGCAGGGAAAAGTACACTGCAATGCCGATGACAACGCTTTTGAGGGCATTTTTTAGCTGTTGCGGCAATGGCAGGGACCGACCCTGGCGATGACTGATCCAGTACCAGGAGCCGGCCATGGCCAAAAGGCTAACTAAGAATATTCCAGCTTTCATGCCTTATTTTAGCCACCCACCGGTTTTTCCGGAGGAACGAGCGCTGCCGTTCAACCGGGGTGAGTCATTTTTTGTATGTCCTGGGCTTCATATCCCAGGCTTTCCATGATTTCGCGTGTGTGCTCGCCTATGCGTGCAATGGGCGTGCGCGGCTGCAGGCGCTCGCCGTCGAGCGAAATGGGTAGCAGGGGCATGTCGGTGACGGAGCCATCTTCGAGCTCCTGTTTGCCAAGCCCGCCGCTGGCAATCAGGTGAGGGTCGTCGAAGAGCTGTTCGGGCCGGGTTATGGCAGCGAAAGGTATGTTTTTTTGCTCGAATTCCTGCGCCAGTCGAACGCCGTCGAACTGTTTCAGCGTGGCGCGCAGTTCGGGGATGAGCCAGTCGCGCGCAAGGACGCGATCGTTATTGCTGGCGAGCCGGGCATCGGCATGCAGATCGGGGCGGCCGACGATTTCACATAAGGTCTTCCATTGGGCATCGCCCGTGGCGGCGATAAACATCTGTTCGCCGCCGGCCAGCTCGAAGGTGTCGTATATACCCCATGCGCTGATGCGTTCGGGCATGGGGGCGGCGGCCTGACCTGTCACTATGTATTGCTGCATATGCTGGGCCGAAAGCAGCACGCAGTTTTCAAACAGTGCGCTCTGGACTTCTTTGCCCATGCGGGTATTGTTGCGCTGGAACAAGGCCGCCAGGACTCCCAGCGCACCGAACATGCCGCCCATGATGTCGTTGACTGAACTGCCCGCCCGCAGGGGGCGTCCGACCGGCCCCGTCATATAGGCCAGGCCGGCCATCATCTGTACGACTTCATCTAGCGCCAGGCGTTTTTCGTACGGACCGCTCAGGAAACCTTTGTGCGATGCGTAAATCAAGCCAGGGTTATCGAGCTTGAGCGTGGCGTAATCCAGGCCGAGTGCGGCCATGCGCCCCGGTTTGAAGTTCTCCACAAAGACATCCGCGGTATGGATGAGTTTGCGCAGCGCCTCGAGTTGCTGCGGTTTGTTCACATCCAGGGCAACGCTTTTCTTGTTGCGGTTGAAAGTGCGGAAGAAGCCTGCCCCCGCCCCGAGCAAGGTGCGGGTGCGGTCGCCTTGCGGCGGCTCGACTTTGATGACTTCGGCGCCCAAGTCGCCCAGAATCATGCCGCAAGTCGGGCCCATGACCATATGCGTCATTTCGACGACGCGGATCCCCGCCAGCGGGAGAGCGGGAGTTGATGTGGGTTGCGGATGAGTCATGGCTTATTGGACTGGCGACAGGAGATAGGTTTCGGGAATGCCGGCGCGCGCGATAAATCCGTACAGCGGCTCGTTGGGCAGGCCTTCCTGGAGAATATGCCGGCTGGCTATCAGTTTCGCCAGATCTACTCCGGTGGCGTAGCCCATGCTTTCCAGCATGAACACCAGGTCTTCCGTGACCACGTTGCCGGTAGCGCCCGGCGCATGAGGGCAGCCCCCCAGGCCGGCCAGCGAGGCGTCGAATTCCCGGATGCCGTGTTCCAGCGCAACCAGGGTATTGGGCAGGCCCATGCCGCGGGTATCGTGAAAATGCATGGATGTGAATTTCGGCCCGGCAATTTCTTTTACGTCTTCTATGACTTGTCCGACCTGCAGGGGGGTGGCATGGCCGGTCGTGTCTGCCAGGGCTATGACATCGGCACCGGCATCCAGGCATTTCCTGACTATGTCGCACACTGCGCGCACGGTTACAACGCCTTGCAGAGTACAGCCGAACACCGTCGACAAGCCGGCGATCAGTTTTACCGAGCTGTTTTCTCGATCGAGGCATGTGCGTATTCTGGAGAATTCAGCCACCATGTCGTCGGGCGTGCGGCGCACATTGGCCAGGCTGTGGGCCATGCTGACCGAGATCGGCGCAACGATGCGGTCCGCTCCGGCCGCGACGGCATTCACGGCCCCTTTTTCATTGGGCACCAGCGCGGTGACGGCCAGGTCGGCATAGCGCTTGGCATAGGCGACGACCATGGCGGCGTCGGCCATCTGCGGCAGCAGTTTGGGTGGCACGAACGAAGCGATTTCCATGTGTCGTATGCCCGATTGATAGGCGGCATCGATCCACCGGATCTTGTTTTCGGTCGACATGGTTTGGGCCACGCTTTGCAGGCCGTCGCGCAATCCGACCTCCTGGACAATGACCCGAGGGTTTGCTTGAATCATGATGGACTCTATCAATAAGTGGTGCGTGGATTCGAGTCTATAGAAATACGCGGCGCGGCATAATGGCTTGTCCGCGATGGCATCCATCGCGGATGGCGATGGCGCGCGCTCAGGACTCCGGCGGCAGGCGCTCCAGCAGATGATCGAGCAGGCGCTGCGCCGGAATGGACAGGCTGTCGGTCCGGCGCCTGCAGATGATGAAACGCCGAGTGGCCCAGGCGTCCTCCAGCGGGAGCACGCGCAATCCATAGATATGGCTGTAGCGCACCACGGCTTCCAGGGGCAGCACCGCTACGGCCAGGCCGGCCTGGACGAAACGGCAGGCGGCGTCGAAGGTGGTGATGTGAGTCCGATAGCGCAGTTCAACGCCTTTTTCGGCGGCAATGCGGGACATCAGGACATTGATGGCGGCATTGGGCGAAAAGCCGATCTGATCGTAGTGTATGGATTCTTCGAATAACAAAGAGCTTCTGCCGGCCAATGGATGCGTATCGTGGACGACCAGGGCGAAGTGATCTGTCCGGTAGGGAATCGTGAGCAGCTCCCCGGTGGAAATAAAATCGCGGCAAATGCCGATGTCGGCGCTGCCATCCATTACACCGCGCGCCACTTCCGGGCTGATCCGTTCTTCGAGATCGACCCGGATATGCTCGTATTTCTTGAAGAAGGACGTGAGTTCCTCCGGCACGAACTCGGTAATCGAGGAGACGTTGGCAAGCAGCCTCACATGGCCTTTTACGCCACAGGCGTACTCGCTGAGTTCGCTGTGCAGCTTGTTCATGTTGCCGATCAGGTTTCGGGCATGCCGCAACAGGACTAGACCCGCCGCCGTGGGAACGACGCCTTTCTGGCTTCGGGACAACAAGGAGGTGCCTATGGATTTTTCTATATCGGCGATACGCTTGCTGATCGCCGCCGAAGACATGATTTCACGCTCGGCGGCCTGGGCAATGCTGCCTTCTTCGCAAACGGCAATAAACAAGTAAAGCGAGGTCGGATCGACTTTCCACACGTTTGGATCTCCGTACTGCGGCGCCGGGTTTGGATGAATAGCAGTATAGGCGAGAGACGGAGATGTGGTCGACGGTGTGTAAGTGTTTTCCGGCCGACAGCCGCGCAATTTGTTTTGTTAATCGACTGCCTCGACATGCGCGGCCTTGAGCAGATCCGCACTGACTTTTATATCGTTCTGGATGGTGGCCAGCGCGTCGGCCGAACTGCTGCCGGTCGGGACAAAGCCTTGCACGGCAAACTGCTTTTTCACGTCCGGACGATTCAGGATTTCGTGAACCTTGCTTTGCAGCAGCTGGGTAATGGCCGCAGGAAGCTTGGCAGGTCCAAACAGTGCGATCCACGGATCGTAGTCATAGCCGTCCAACCCCGATTCATTCAGGGTAGGTACTTCGGGGAGCGTCGAGGAACGTTTCAGGGTTGTGACGGCCAGGGCGTGCAGCGTGCCCGCCTTGACTTGCGACAATATCGAAGGCGTTCCCAGAAAGGCGAAATCGATTTGACCGGACATCAGGTCGGTAATAAGCGGGTTGCCGCCCTTATAGGGAATATGCACGACGTCGATATTGGCTTTGGACGTGAAAAGCAGTGCGGCCAGGTGCAGGGCCGTACCCGTACCGGCCGAGCCGTAGTTGATTTTACCGGGGTGCGCCTTGGCGGCGGCGATGAGCTGGCCTACCGTCTTGTATGGCGAATTCTTGGGTACCACCAGTACAAGCGGTGTGGTGCCGATGATCGTGATGGGAGTGATGTCTTTGATTGAGTCGTAGGGCAGGTGTTTGTGCAGGCTGGGATTGACGGCGTGGTTGGACGAAATCATGCCTATGGTGTAGCCGTTGGGGGCGGCGATGACCACCTCGCGGGTACCGGTAATATTGGAGGCTCCGGCCTTGTTTTCCACAACAAAGGACTGCTTCAGCTCAGTGCTCAGGGCGGGCGTAAAGGTGCGCGCAACGAGATCCAGTGTGGAGCCGGGCGAGCTCGGCACGATGAGGTGAACTGGATGATCGGGATACGAGTTTGCCGCGTGGCTGGCGGTTCCAAGGGCGATACAGCCGAGTCCAAGGACTGCCTTTAAAAAATGGCGTGTGATGTGACGCATGGAACTGTCTCCGTGATAATTATTGGTGTATGGTTCAGGAGCTAGTCTAGCGGGATCATCGTGGGTTCATAAGTACATCTTGGTTATGGACTCCATCGCGATTTGCGATGGCACTGCGGTGCTTCGAGGCTTTGGCGTTTGCTGTTCACGTATCCTTCACCGGGTTTGGAACAGGAGAAAATACTGAAAGCAAAGGCCAGTCATTGAACCTCATGACTGGCCTGGCCGGAGGGTCTTTTTCAAGACTTGGTGCTGCTTAATAAATAGGGGTGCGGTTAAGGGACAGGAGTATTTCGTTCAGGGCTTGTGCCGTATTGCTGTCCTGGTTTACGGTTTTCAGCGAGGTGTCAAGCGAAGCTTCCAGCGCCGAACTGGTGGGTGCGCGCTGCGATTCCGGCAGGTCGTTAAGGTGTTCGGTAAATTTTGCCGCAAATTCTTCAACCAGGCCGGTCAGATCGGCGAAAGCGACTTGGCCGCTCTCATATTGAGCGGCAAGTCTGAGCGCGTAGGCCGAGTATTTTTCTACGATTTCGTTCATGATGTGATCCTCCTGGATCGATGTCGAGCGGGTCTGTTGACGGCTCGTGGTTCTAGGCAGGTTCAGGGCTTGTGATGGCAGTCCTGTGCGGTATTGACCCTTGATCGATAACGGGCTTGGAACGGTGCCGGGGAGCGGTCGGCTGTGTGCAGCGTGCGGCGAAGTGGTCGGGAACAGGTTGTGGTCCTTGCTCCTGCAGGACAAACCCAGTTTATATGGAGTTTTCTATTTGTTTATATGAGAATTTTGTCTTTGTTTATACGTTTTTTTTACTGCTTTGGCCGGGGGCTCGCGGAGTCCAGATCGATTGCCCGGCGCGCTTAGAATAGCAAACAATTCGCGACAAAAATGTGACAAATTGAACCTCATGGGAGGCCGGATTCCTAACCTGAAGGAGTAGCCGGCAACGGCTTTATTTATTTCGTCCGTGTCGTTTGCAGCTTCCTTTTTAGCGTCAACAGACCCTGGCGTATTTTCGGTTCTAGCGGTTTATGGGGCTGGACGCGTTTCAGTGACTTTTGTTTTGGGCTGTTTTTAGGCTTGAGGTGTGAATTTGAGCTGCCTATACCGGCTGGGGCGATGACTTTGGATTGTGCGTTGCTGTGCGGGCGGTTCGTTCTATAAAGACGCCGCAGGGTGGGCGGTGCTGTGCAGTCCGGCACGTCCAGCGGTCGAGGTGC